>DASQJJ010000067.1:0-13345 GCA_035631115.1 Candidatus Eiseniibacteriota bacterium | reverse complement strand
CTCTTTATTATATTTATCCACCAACGCATTAAATGCTGCAAGTTTTTTTTGAAATGCTTCCTCCTCGGCTTCGTATTCTTGAATTTTTTGTTGCAACGAGGCGTTTCTTTGACTTAATGCACTGTCTAATTGTTGCACTTCACTATTCAACTCTTGACGTTGGTCATACACAAAATTTACGGAAAGCGCTGCATGGGGAGAAAGTATGAACAACTGCTTTCCCTCAACACCACTCCAGATACTTGTTGCTTTTATTGTGTCTTTCTCTACATCCTCAAGACGTATCCCAAATCTTGGGTCAATTGAGCCTATTTTATAAGGCAAAGGAGTATTGCATGTGCTATACGAAAGACTATCCTTTATCCAATTCCGCGAGGTAGGAAGAAGTATTAGTACCAAAAGCCCAACAAATACAGTTGCAAGAAATGCCAAACGCCACTTCATACATACAATTGTAGCAAAAAGAAAAGAAAAAGAGGTTAATTTTAATTTCTGTGTCTTAAGAATGCGGGGATATCCCAAAGGTCTTCATTAGTATTATCATCGGTTGAGGAAGTCGATGTTGTAGAGGATGACTGCAATGTTGGCGGAATAACTGGTGGTACTTGCTCATCAGGCTTTTTCTCTTGTTGTGATTCTTGGCGAATAAATTGTGTTGGTTCTGGCACAAATTGAGACAATTTTTGCTTTGTAGAATCAAATCCTGTTGCAACCAAGGTAATCTTTATTGTATCTTTTAGCTCTTCGTCTATTGTTGTACCAAATATAATATTTGCATCTGGGTCTGCAGCCTCAGAAATAATACGAGCTGCTTCATCTACCTCGGTCATAGACATATCTTGCCCTCCAGTAATGTTAAAGAGTACTCCCCGTGCACCTTCCATATTTATTTCCAAAAGTGGACTGCTTACTGCTGCTCTTGCAGCCACTTGTGCTCTATTTTCTCCAGTACCAGTACCAATACCCATTAAGGAGCTTCCTGCATTGGTCATAATAGACCTAACATCTGCAAAGTCTACATTAATAAGACCAGGAACAGTAATTAGGTCCGAAATTCCCTGTACACCTTGTGTAAGGACACTATCTGCAACCCGAAATGCTTCAAGAAGACTTACTTTTTTATCGACAACGTCTAATATTCTTTGATTTGGAATAGTAATGAGGGTATCTACCTTGTCTTTAAGCTGCTCTATGCCATCTTCGGCATTTACCATTCTTCTTGTACCTTCAAATGCAAATGGTTTTGTGACAACAGCAATAGTAAGCGCACCCATTTCTTTTGCAATTCCTGCAATAATTGGTGCTGCACCTGTCCCTGTTCCGCCTCCCATACCTGCAGCAACAAAAACCATATCAGAACCTCTGAGTGAATCTTTAAGCGTTTCTACCGACTCTTCTGCTGCTTGTCTTCCTATTTCTGGATCGCCACCACTTCCAAGTCCTTTGGTGAGTTTTTCTCCAATTTGTACTTTGGTATCTGCTGGATTAAGAAGAAGAGCTTGTGCATCGGTATTTACTGCAATAAAATCAACGCCTTGGATTGACTTACTCGCAATCATGGAAGCTAGAGCATTCGTACCACCACCACCGATACCAACAACGCGGATTTTGGCAAAATTATTTGTTTGAGGCTTAATGAGCATGGTAGTGCAACTCTATCAAATAAAATACGATTTTGCAAGCGCAGGGTAACAAATTTTATGGAATGAAGGATTTAATAAGATCTACTAACTTTTTCCCGTATTTTCCAAAAGATACTCCCTTCATGGAAGGAAGTGGTAAATGAAATGACGCACCTGCTGGTGGAACTTCTTTTGCACCATATAAAATAAGACCAACAGCTGTAGAAAATGCTGGATCTTGTACTTCGTCTATTATTCCCCTGAGTCCTGTTGGTATACCAATACGCACTGGCATTGCGAGACTTCTCTTTGCTGCATCTACTATACCTACTGTTTTTGCACCTCCACCAGTTATAACAAGACCTGCTGGAGTCTGTCCACCCCATCCACTTTTTTTCAACTCTAGCCCTACCATTGTAAAAATTTCATTAAGTCGTGGGCGGATAATTCCTTCTACCAACGTCTTATACGAAACTTTCTTTAACTCTTCGGGAAGAGCCAGGCTAGATAAATCCAACTCATCACTAAATCGTGTTGACCCATCTTCATTTGCTTGCTTGCGTGGACTTGTGAGAAATAGTTTTAATTTTTCTGCAGATTCTAAAGAAATTCGAAGCCCGATTGCTAAATCGTTGGTAATATGTCTTGCGCCAATTGGTAATACCGATGAATGTGCAACAGCCCCATCAACGTAAATAGAAATGTCTGTTGTTCCAGACCCAATATCTACCAATATAACACCCAATTCTTTCTCTGTGTCGGAAAGCACTGCCAAGGAGGATGCATATCCATTGAATACCATGCCCACAACATCAACTCCGACTTCTGAAAGTGCTTTTTCCAAATTCTTAAGAGATGTTGTCCCGGCAGTAATAAGATGCGTCTCTACTTCGAGTCGTACTCCTGTCATACCTACGGGAGCCTTAATACCTTCTTGACCGTCTACGATATAGCTTCTAGGCAAGACATGAATAATTTCTCTCGATGTTGGAAAAGATACTGCTTTTGCTGCATCAATAACTCGGGTAACGTCTGTAGACGTTATTTCTCCCTCCGGCTGCGCAACTGCCACAACGCCCCTGGAATTTTGTGACTCTATATGAGACCCTCCAATAGAAACAATAACCTTGCTGGCGGAGTATCCTGCCATTCGCTCAGAGCTTTCAAGTGAAGAATTAATTGCACCTACCGCCTCTTCTATCGCAACAATTTGACCTTTTTTAATTCCTGAGGATTTTACTTCAGATACTCCGAGCACATTTACTGCTTGTTCTTCGTCTATCTTTGCAATAAGCGTGACAATTTTTGCGCTTCCAATATCTATTCCAACAACAATTTTTGCATCAGCCATAATTAAAAAGTAATAACAATATTAGCAAACCTAAAATCCAGTTTTTTAAACTGCTTTCCTTTTATTGTAAGTTGCGAAAGAGCCTCTTGTAAAGAGCTAAGTTGATTTTTAAGATCCTTTTTTGTTGAAAGTATAACAATTGCATTCTTATCGAGTGTTATTTGAATAGATGAATCGTTGGTATTTTGTACGCTTACACAAGCAATATGATTGTCTTGACAAAATGCTTGTACAACTTCTATTTGGGCGTCTACATTTGCTGACTGTACTTTCGTGATGGGGGACAAAATAGTAAATCCAGAAAAAAGAAAAAGAGTAAAAAAGATAGCACACACAATAATCGTTGCAAAAAAAATACTTACGAGAAGTATAAGAAGACGTAATCGTGCTTTTATTTTTCTTGGGGGTGTAATTTTGTGCATACAGCAACCTCTTTCACAAGATTTTCTGCTCCATTTGTGAGAATTGGTATTCCCCACTTAGGACTATTTTGTGTCTTTCCTTTTTGCAATTTTTCAATTGCTTGGAGGAGTGTTTCTAAAGAAAGTGAGTTTTGACTGACAATATATCCTAATCCTTCTGCTTCAAGGAGCTTCGCGTTTTCCATTTGCTCATTTTTTTGTCCAACAGAGAGCGGAATAAGAATAGCTTTTTTCTTAAGACGATAGAGCGTTGCAACAGTATTTATTCCAGATCTCCCAATAAAAAGGTCTGCATTTGCAAAGACACTATTTACCACATCCGGATCGATAAATTGCATAACAGAGTATCTATCTTGTAATTGTTTTGATAGTTTTTCTTTTTCTTTCAACAATTTTTCGAAGTCACCGAATTCTTGCGATGATCCTGTCTGATGAATAATTCTAAATTTTTCTAGAAGAAGTGGGAGATTTTGCAATAGTTTGGTATTTATTATGTGAGATCCTCCACTTCCTCCAGCAACAAAAAGAAGCGGAAGTGCTTCTACAGATTCTGGCAGAAGATTCTTTGGCAATTTTTGGTCGAATGGAAGAAATGGATTCCCAGTAAGAATTGTTTTATTGCTTGGGAAATATGCTCTACTGCTATCCCACGATATACATACTTTTGTCGCAAATGGTGCAAGAATTCTGTTGGCAAGACCTGCTCCCAATGACGACTCGTGGATGAGAAAAGGAATAGATAATAGACGTGCAGCAAGGCAAATTGGGACAGAAAGATATCCACCAAAACCCATAATTACATCTGGTTTTTCTTTTTTGAGAAGCAACAAGGCATTAAAAAATCCTACAGGTATTTTTCCTAAAGAAGGAAGTGTGCGAGATGTGAATTTTCTTTGCAAACGTCCTGTTGTGAATGGAATAAATCGAATATGTTGCTTTTTAATTGTTTCATATTCTAATGATGTCCCTAAATCACCCTCAAATGCATATTTTCTTCCAATATACACAACATCCCAAGCTTGTGGTAAAGAATTCAAAAATCCCAGTGCAGGTGCCATGTGACCACCAATTATTGCTATCTTCATCTAAAAATACGTCTCCTTGATCTCCCTCTCCTTACGGGAGAGGGCTGGGGTGAGGTTATGTACATTATATGCATATATATTTTACAAACTTTTCCTTGCAACATTAAGGAGTATACCAACAGAACACAAGTCTACAACTAAGGCAGACCCTCCGTACGAAATAAAAGGCAAGGGAACACCCGTGAGAGGAAGGAGTGCTGTTTGCGCACCAAGATTAATAAGCATTTGAAATCCCAGAAATGCAGTAATTCCTCCAGCGAGCAACTTGCCGAATGGGTCAGTCGAAGACATCGCAATACGCATACCACACCAAACAATAAGTGCGAGTGTAAAAAGGATACACAGAGATCCTATAAAGCCAATTTCCTCAGCTATTATCGCAAAAATGGAATCCGTTGTGTTTTCTGGTAAATATGCGTACTTTTGCAAAGAATTTCCAAGCCCAACACCCAACCATCCACCATTTCCGAGTGCTATAAGAATTTGTCGTACATGATAGGACGTACCACTGCTATCTTGGGACGGATTAAGAAACGTTGTAAGCCTTTTTGCACGATATGGTGAGATAAGAGCAAGGATAAGACCCAAAAATCCTATTGTTGGCAAAGCAATAGCAAAATGCATTAGTTTCCCACCGGATAAAAAGTACAAAACCGTTGCCTCGCACAAAATAATAATCGCCGTACCCATGTCCGGCTCTATAAGGACTAAACCCAAAACGAGTCCCATCAACAATACAAATGCACCAAATCTTCCTTTTTCTTTAGAAGAAAACCAAGCAGCCAAATAAATTGCAAGCGTTAGCTTAACAAATTCAGCTGGCTGTAGTACAAAAAAATGAAGATTAATCCACCTATGTGCACCGAGTACTTTTATTCCTATTCCAGGTAAAAAAACAGCAAGCAGAAGTATAATTGCTGTAATTAAAAGTGGAATGGAGAGAATATAAAATTTTTTATAATCAAACCAGCTAAAAAAAGCCATACCTGCAAAACCTAAAGTAAGCCAAATAAGTTGATCTGTGCTGTAATGATATTTCGTTCCAAAATCTCGAAAAGAAATAAAACTTGATGCGTCAAAAACCATAAGAAGGCCAAAAAGTGATATACCAACAACTAGGAAAAGGAGAAGTAGGTCAAACCGTTTCATACCTCTATCATACAGGCTGTTAATGAATAAATGCCATATACAAACCGACAATTGCAAATACAAATCCCAAAAGCCATGCTCTCATGACAATTTTTGGCTCTTCCCATCCCCTTTTAAGAAAATATAGATGAAGAGGTGCAACTGGAAGAATTTTTCTTTTTAAATATTTTTTACTTAATATCTGAATCAATGACGAAGCAATTTCCAAGATAAATACTCCTCCAATAATCCCAAGTGCGAGAATTTTTCCTGTGAGAAGTCCAATAATTGCGAGAGTTGCACCAAGTGCGAGAGACCCAACATCTCCAAGCCAAATACGCGCTTTAAAAATATTAAAATACAAAAATGCACCAACTGCTCCAATAAGTATTGCAATAAAAATTCCTAATGCAATATCCAGTTGGGCTGCTGTAATAGCTAAAAAGGCAAGAAGACAAATAAGAAAAAGTCCCGAAGCTAATCCATCAAGTCCATCGGTAATGTTAAATGCATTAGCAAATGAAACAATAACAAATGCTGCAAATGGAATAAACAAAAATCCAAGTGAAGCAAGACCAACGCCCCTAATAAAAATAAATGAATATCCTAATTTTGTAAAGAGAAGCGTTGCAATAACAAATGCTAGAATCCATTGAATAATAAATTTATGACGGAATCGTAATCCAAAAATTCTTGTCTTATCATTTCCATTAATAAGTTTTTTAAAGTCGTCATACAGTCCCAACATACCAAATCCAACAAAACCAATAAGAATAGTTGTTAATTCCCATGGATTTATATTTACCTGCAATAATCCATATGCCCACAATGTGAGTATTGCAACAACAACGATAACAAGTGCTCCTCCTCCAAATGGGGTACCAACTTTCCAGCTATTAAATTTATCGAAAATAAATGTTCTTTTATTAAAAAGGTCTTTTGTTACTTGCTTTTGCCTTTGAAGCTTAATTTTATAAAGAAAATCGATAAAGGGAATCAGAAGAATGGCAGTGATAAAAAATGAAAGAATCGTTAGCCCCAAAAGTTGTGACATAGAATCTCATTATACCCCAAATGCCTGTCGGAGACAAATTTTAGTACCCTTTTCTGAGCTTAGTTACTCTTTCTAGTGCGTAAATTAACCAATATTTCCAGGATAAAACATAGTCTTTGCCATGCATAAATTCCTTTTTTTCTCCTCCAAATCCGGTCTTAAAAAGAGTAATTCCATGCCACGGATGTCTTTTACTATCGCCCGGAGCAATACCCCAGAAATTGTAAAGCTTCATATCTCTTTTTTTCGCTTCCTTTATAACCTCCCACTGTAAAAGATACATTGCCGGAATGTGACGGTAGGCATCATCAGAAGCACTATGCCTATAGATGGCCATACCATGAACAAAATCAATAAGTGCTCCTGCAATAACTTTATTTTCATAATGTGCCAGAAAAAGCAATGATTGATCATCTTTCCCAAATATCTCAAGTTCTTCCTCAACGCCATGATGTGCTACAAAATGTTTTTTATGAGCAAGTTTTGTATACAAAGGCAGGAATAGTTTCATTTTGTCTATATTTTTTGTTCGTTCTATAACAACGCCTGTTGTTTGAGACTTTCTAATAAGATATCTGTGCGACTTGCGCATATTTTTAAGAATTTCCTCTTCAGACGCATCAAGTGGTAAAATCCAGCAAACTTCTGCATCCATTGCATGAATTTGTGCATTTCTAAATTCAGATGATACGAATAAAGACTTACCTTCTTCTTCACTAATAAGTGGACTTAAACGGATGAATGAGGCACCGGCTTTTTTTCCTTTTTCGGAAAGAAATTTCATAAGGAAATCCAGATATTCCTTCTTATATTCCTTAAGAACAGGACCATGGCGAAGGTGAATATATTTTCCCCTTTTTGCAGAAATATACGTTACGCTAACAATGCCAATCAGTGATGTATTTTTATAGAGTCCTAACCGCCAGATTTTTATACCTTGTCTTTTTTGAACATCACCCCAATTCCATGTTTGAAAAAATGGCGGAAAACCATTGGACACTTTTTCAATAAATTCTTCCCAAGTTTTCTTATTTATTATTTCCTGAATTTTCAGCATATACTTTTAATATTGTAACAACTTTTTCTGCTTCCTTTTGGGACAATGTTGGATATGTAGGAAGATTGATAATGTGCTGAGAGATATATTCATCTGTTGGACACATGCCGTTTGTATAAAAAATCTCAGAAAGATCTACACCCTTAGGATCAACACCATTGCTATACCAGTCTCCTAAATATACTTTCTTTTTTCTTGCTTGTTTTTTTAATTCCTCTGGATTGTCGACAAGAAGAGGAAAACGAAGAAGTGGAACATCATAAGAGAGAGTATCTCCAATCTCTGTTTTAAATTTCTTTTTGTAAAAGTCTGTGTATTCTTTTCTTTTTGAATTAAACTTTTCTAAGCGCTGCAATTGCGAAAAAGCAATAGCAGCAAGTGCAGGTGACAATTTTTGATAATATACCATAAAATGATCCAGTTCATTTACATCAATAGGCTTTGCAAGTAAATGTAGTTTTTGACACATAATGAGTACGAGCTTCCCTATTTTAAAGAAATCATACAAGGGTAATACAAGAAGATAAAATACAACAATATGAAATAGATTTTGAAAAACAAATAGTGTTGATGGAAAAGTTTGTCTACTCTGGAATTCTTGTATTTTTTGAGAAATTTTTTCATCTTTCGCAATAACTACTCCTCCGCTAACACATGAAAAGGCCTTATCTCTACCCAAACTAAAAATACCAATGGTTCCAAATGTTCCTAATAGCTTTCCTTTGTCTGTAATTCCAATCCCATGCGCAACATCCTCAACGATAAAAATATTTTTTGATTTCGCAAAGTGTAAAATCTCTTTTGTCGCTGAAGGAATTCCAAATGTGTGTTGAATAATAAGTACTTTTGCTTTTTTTGTTGTTTTTCTTCTTAAATCTGAAAAGTCGAGTTGAAAATTTTTCTGAATATCAATATATATTGGTTTCGCACCTGTTGCCAAAATCGCATCAATAACTGCAATACACGTAAACCCCGTTACGAGTATTTCATCGTCCTTTCCCACACCCAAGCTCAAGAGTCCTGCATAGAGCGCGCCCCTTGCAGAAGAAAAGGCATAGGCTTTTTCTTTGAAGAATTGTTCAAACCATTTTTCAAGCTTTTCTGTTTCACCACCTTTATTATATGAGCCCAGTTGCACTATTTTTGAAAAAGCCATAATAAAGTCCTCTTTTTCAAGATTTGGAGAAAGTCCTGGATGGATAGGTCTCATGAAAGGTATTTCAGGACAATGCCCGCCTCCTTACCCTCAAAAACAATAACATCACCATTTTTGGAAGATTCTTTCAGTGATTTTGCTAAAAATGAATACGACCCTGTTAGGAGTCTTGCTTTACCATTTTTACTCTGAATACCACTGAGGATATCATTATAGAAATTTTTATTGGTAACCATAACCACATCAAGATTTGCCATCTGCTGACCAATTTCGTAGTGTCTTTGCTTGCCCATTTTTCCCAATTCAATAAGTGGTGACATAACTAAAATTTTCCTTTTTGGAAAAAGATGTAAGTAAGAAATAGCTGCCGACACGGATTCTGGACTTGCATTAAAACTATCGTCTATGCATACTGTCCCTTGAAGTTGGAATTCTACTCTTTCCATTGTTTTAGGAAGTGGACGTAAAGACTTTACTGCTTTTTGAATATCTAAAGGAGAAAGACCGAATTGCAATCCCAATGCAACTGCTGGAAGAATATTTGCAACAGTATGTACTCCTAAAAGTGGTGAGTGAAATGTCATGACTATATCTTTATACCTGCATTTCCAGTCAATACCTTTTGGAGATGGGACAATGTCATAAGCATAAAAAGTATTTGCTGCACGCGATGCTGTATGCTTTGTCGTATACCAAAAAACAGTCTTATTTTTTATTTTTTTTGATAATTCTACTACGCCTTTACTGTCTGCGTTAAGAAGTGTAGTTGCACTCTTTGGAAGATAATTAATAAGCTCCATTTCTGACGATATGACATCCTGCATACTTCCATACAACGCAATATGCTGATCGCTTACTGCTGTTGTTACGCTTATGGTTGGTCTAACAATTTCTGAAAGCGTTGCTATCTCGCCCTTTTTATATGCACCCAATTCAGAAACAAATATATCTGTTGATTCATCTACTTTCTGCATTATTGTCTTAGCAAGAGCAAGAGGCGTATTGTGGGAAAGATTTGTTTTAACAACAGAAAATCTTTTTGAAAGCACATGTGCAATAACTTCTTTTGTGGAGCTTTTTCCATAACTGCCACTAACCGCAATTACCGTAAGTCTTTTTAATAATTTTCTTTTTTGTTTTGCTTTTTGTATAAAAATGTCTGTATACACTTCTGTTGGAAATGCAAAAAGAAATACTACTAGTGACACAATAAATGGAAGTGCAATTCCCAAGCAAATCATCCAAAAAAATGAATCGGTTAATGGAAATGCAACAACGATACCTATAATGACAATTGACAAGAATATCACTCCTATTGCCTTCATTGTAAAAACAGGGCGTTTTACTTTCCTTTGTAAAATCTCTCGTACTGCTTGAATAGCAAAGTAGAGAAAAAGAAGAATAACAAGAATAGGATATACTCTAGCAATAAGATCAGAAAAAATTCCCAAAAAATAAAAAGAGAATAAGACAATAAGGAGCAGTATTTCTTTTGAAAAAAGAATTCCTTTCCCTTGTTGTGTGTCTTTTAAATGGACTAAGAGTCTATCCAGACGATATTCTTTTAGTTGCCAGAGGTTTACCCAGAAAAAGACTACACGAAGTGCAAAAAGTAAAAATAAGCCTTCACACAAAAGTAACAACATATATTATGAAATAAATTCTATAATTTCCTTAACAAATCTTTCTGGGTCTTCGTAAGGAAATTTATGGCCCGCATGTGGAATTATTAATAATTTTGAATTTTTGATTTTTGCATGCATTACTCTCCCATCGTTAACTGGCGTAAATGTGTCATTCTCCCCCCAAAGGATAAGGGTAGGTGTTGGTATTTTTTCAAGAATATCAATAATACTTGTTCTGTGTACATTGAGAAATGTCTTTCGTAAGGCTCCTGCTTTATAATAATCCATTTCCCCAATACTTCTATATAAAAGTTTTCTTATTGGTGCATAAAGAAGTGAAAGAAAAGGTAGCCTAAATACTACCTTTATTTTTTTAACTGCCAGCTTAATTATTCTTTTTTTAAGTGATAATGGATGAATAATTCCAGATGCACTAACCAAAACAAGTTTTGATACTAATTCTGGATATCTAGCAGTAAATGCAATCGCAATGCGTCCTCCGAAAGAGTGTCCAACAAGTATAATTTTTTTTAGCTTTTTTTCTTGTAAAAACATTTTTACAAATGCTACATAATCATCAAATACTAACGTGTCTTTTTTTAGTGTATTTCCCCCAAATCCTGGTAAGTCTGGAGTAAAAACAGTAAAACCTTTTTTTTGTAGTAAGTCCTTTACTTCATGAAATTTTTTTTCACCACTTATCTGGCTGCCCCAGCCATGAAGAATAAGAATTGGATCACCCATATAGGTATTATAGCCTAAAGCTACTCTTGCGTGAAGCTATTTTACAGTAACGCTTTTAGCAATGTTTCGAGGCTTATCTACATTGTTTCCTAATCCCACAGCCATGTAATATGCCAATAGTTGTAAAGGAATTGTATTAAGTATTGCACTTGTCTCACCAACATCAGGAACAGAAAGATAAAAATCAAAATTCTCTTGCTTGGCTGGAGCAATAGCAATGACTTCTGCGCCTCTTAGTCTTACTTCGTTAATTGCCATGTTAACATCTGTTTTTACTTCATCATTGGACAAAACGACAATAACCGGTACTCCTTTCTCCATAAGAGTAATTGCGTAGTGTTTTAGATCTCCAGCAGGCATTGCATGAGCATGCTTATATGTTGCCTCTATAATTTTTACCATACCCTCTCTAATAATTTGAAAGTTCTGAGATTTTCCGAGTAGAAAAACATCATGCTTTGAAAGAAGATGCTTGCTTATTTCTTTAATATCAACAGCATTTTTTGCATCTTCGAGGTATTCTTCGCATCTCTTGGATACTATTTCTAGATTTTTTCTTCCTTCGTCAAACTTACCTTCAACAGTTTTTGCTAATAAATATCCCCATGCAATATGTGAAATAAATACTTTTGTGGACATTACGCAGATCTCTGCACCTGCCTGACACATAAATTTATAGTCTGACATTCTTGTCATCATCGACCCTGGCATATTAACAATTGATGCAATTTTCACGCCTCTGCTTTTGGCATATTCTAATACCTCCAATACATCTGCTGTTTCACCACTTTGAGAAGGTGCAATCAGTAAATCTTCTTTTGAGAAGAGTTCATAATACTCCCTTGCATCTGCACCAACCAAGCTGATCGCTTTAATTCTCCCGAAATGACGGAGATAATATGCAATTTGCGCGGAAGCAAGACCTGTTGTTCCAGATCCTATTACGTATACAGTCTTTGCTTTTTTGATTGCGCTTGCTAATTCTTCGTATTGTGCTTTGTCTTGACGAAGTAATTGATTAATTACGTAAGGATTTTCGTGGATTTCTTTAAGCATAAAATGATCATATCCCTCCTTGTCAACCTTACTACTGTGTATTGTTATCTCTTCTTCGGTATGTTTTATTTGCTTACCAGATTTTATATTGTATATCGCAACGTTTCCATCAATAACTACCATCTCGCCATTGTCAATTGCAATCATTTTGTCAGCAAGAGAAGAGAAAGAAAGAGTGTCAGACGAAATGAATGCTTCTTGTGTTTTTGAATTCAATCCAATAACAAGAGGTGATCCATTTCTTGCTGCATAAATCTTACTTGTATTTGTAATAACAATTATTGTATTTCTACCTTCTAAGTCTAGAAATGCCTCTCGTACTGCAGAGAATAGATCTTTTGTTGTTTTTATTTTTTCTTCAATAAGCCTAACAATTACTTCTGTGTCGGTTTGAGAAATGAGAGTGTATCCTTTTTTGATGACTGTTTCTCGTAACTCCTCAAAATTTTCAACAATTCCATTCTGGGCAAGTGCAAAAGATTTATCTGTACTAAAATGAGGATGAGCATTAACCTGCGTTACAGCACCAGTTGTGGCCCATCTTGTATGTGCTATAGCAACTTTTCCGGCAGGAAGTACGTTAATATCTTTTGCATCCCCGATTTTCCCAGCTTTTTTTTCGATAAAAATTTCTCCATTTGACTCTACGGCTACACCCCATGAATCATATCCACGATAATCTAATCGTTTTAATCCATCGAAAACGATTTGCGCAGCATCTGTTCTATTTCCTATGTAACCAAAAATTCCACACATAAAATGTTATTTCAAATCTCAAAAATCAAATCTCAAATTGATTTTTAATAAGAAGTTCCTGAAGAAAAAGTAGATTACTACATAATACCTTTTCAGTATTATCTTACGACAGTAATATGCCGGAGGGTTTCCGCAGATACTCCCCGTTTTGCGGGGGTTCGATTGTCGCCTTAGGCGACCCCTCTCCTCGTCATCCCGTTAGATATAAAATTATCTAATAGGACCACACGCTCCTATATACTTCTACTCTTTCAAAGAACATCATGACTATATCAATCTATACCAAGTT
>DASQJJ010000066.1:0-7689 GCA_035631115.1 Candidatus Eiseniibacteriota bacterium | reverse complement strand
AGTCCTTGGGGTGTTGGATTTCCAGGGTGGCATATAGAATGTAGTGCCATGTCCATGAAAGCATTGGGGGAGACACTGGATATTCATACTGGGGGAATAGACCATATTTCTATTCACCACAGCAACGAAATAGCGCAATCCGAGGCTGCAACGGGCAAGAAATTTGTTAATTATTGGGTACATCATAATTTTTTGGTAGTAGAAGGAGAGAAAATGAGTAAGTCTTTGGGCAATTTCTTTACTGTCCAGGATGTTGTAGATAAAGGCTATGACCCACTCTCTCTTCGCTACTTATATCTACAAACGCATTATAGACAGGAAATGAATTTTACCTGGGATGCACTCGATGGGGCACAGAAAAGCTTAGACAAACTCCGCTCGCATGTCATTCCTGCAAAAGCAGGAATCCAGTCTACACGTCATCCTGGAGAGGCAACGACCATCCTGGAAGGAGGAACGACTGATAGGATCAGATCTCAAAAGGATTCTATCGCTACGCTCCAGAATGACAATGGGACAGCCCCAAGTCTTCCGTGGATGAAAAAGTTTATGGATGCACTCAATGACGATTTAAATACAGCCAAAGCATTAGCAGTAGTTTGGGAAATGGTAAAAGAAGACATATTGCCGGGGGAGAAAAAAGCAACGCTTTTGGAAATGGACCGTTTGCTCGGTCTGGACCTCGCAAAAAATGAAAAAGGAAAAATGAAAAATGAAAAAATCCCTGACGAGGTTGAAAAATTAATGCACGAACGTCAGGCTTTCCGAAAAGCAGGAGACTACAAAGCATCAGACGAATTGCGTAAAAAAATTGAGGATTTGGGATTCACGATTCAAGATACAAAAGAAGGTTCAACAATACAAAAAAAATAATGGATACACCAACACTTGTTTGCCCAAATTGTGGGAATATTTTAGTTCCTGGGGATGCATTTTGTCCAAAATGCGGTGCAAAAGTTGAAAATCAAGCACAATCTGTTGGTATTGGCAAACAAATCTATGTCTATTTTGTAAGCTTTTTCCTACCTCCATTTGGCCTTATTTGGGCATGGAAATATATGCGTTCAAGCAGTTCCCAGATGAAACGCGTTGGCATTGTTGCTATTGTTCTAACAATTGCTGGAATTTTTCTTACTATTTGGACAACCATGGGATTTCTCCAAGGTATGCAAGCCCAACTCAACTCCTACTCCAATTTAGGCCTATAAAAGGGTATTGACTTTTTTGACCCATTTTGATATATTTGTGGCTATGGTACGCATATTTGTACTCAACAGAACAGAACGGTTTGGAGCATCAGCAGAGGCTCTAGAAGCAGCAGAAACTACAGCACGAGAGAACGCAGCAAGCGCTTGGAGCAGATCATCTCGGAATTATAGGAGAGCTCAACCAGGTCTCAGTAGTTATAGAATGCACGTTAGAAATGCAGAGGTCGAACGGGGAAATGCGCAGTTTTATGAACGACGAGCAAGAGCTTTGCACAGAGGAAAAAGGGCACCTGGACTTTTACGCAAGATAGGTCTTTTCTAATTTTTCTTCCTTCTTCTTGATCTTTTTTCCTTTTTATAGCAGACTGTTAATATGGCTAAGCTTCCTAAATCTCTTACCCGGGTTACCTGGTTTTCCAAAACAATTGCACTCTTTCTCTTTTTTGTCTTTATTCTTTCTGCATTTTATGCAGGCATGCAGTACCAGAAAAATGTAGTCGATGCAGTAGTGCTACTTGGTAAATAAATACACAGCAGAAGGCGTACTGGTAAATACTTCTTGTACTCCGGGAATTTGCAGTAAAGCATCCTCTTTAACAGGAGCATATATGTATATAATGTGATTTTTCTTTAAGAAAGTCTGTATGTCTTTTGCCTTCTCTGGTGTAGGAGCGTTACTATATTCCATAACCATTTGCAAAGCTGTAAGCCTTTGATTTATGGGTACACCAGGGAAATTAATATATTCATTGGTAACATATGCATTTTTCTTACCAAATGTTGCCAGAATAGGCAGCTGATTACTGTACCATTTGCCAACAGTTCCCAAAAATTCTTGTGAAGGCAGCTCTAAAATCGTGTGAGTATAGGTTGAGTCTTTTGCCAAAAAAAGTGCTGATTTTTCTATTGGGTTTTTGCTCTCAAAGCTTGCCACTTCTCGTGCTTTATACAAAGCATACAGACTAGAGGGAATAGTTGTTGTAACAAAAAGAAGAATAAAAAGGATTTTTAGAATGAAAGGAATTTTTTTTTCCAAAAAATACCCCAAACCAAAGCTTGCAAAAATAGCAGTAAAGAAAAGGTAATACCAACCCATTTGGATAATTTCAAAAACCTTTCCAGATTGAATAAATAAAAGTGGAATGCACAATGAGACAAGAGTGAGAAGTAAAAGGTGAGAGGTAAGAATGGATACGGCAATTCTTTTCCTTACAACAAAATACAGTGCTAAAAGAATACCAATAATTCGTGTTCCCACATTGCCAAAAATAAAAAGAACAAGTCCATCCAATTCTGTGGTAATAAGTCCCTTGAGTACATGCTGCTGGCCATACACGAGCATTTTGTTATCGAAATTGTACCAAGGGAAGCTTTGCAAAATTGCATGCGGGCTCCATAAGGGATACCAAATAAGAAACCCTCCTCCAAGAGCAAAGACAGAGTAGGTAAGAAAAAGTATTCCCACAAAAGGAAGAGTAAGAAGAATTTTAAAATGTCTTTTTATTAGCTCTGTTACTACCAATAAAGCGTAGCTCGTCATAAGGAGTATTCCTGCATACACCTTAAACATAGGCAGCAGTCCAACCGTAAGCACAAAAGGAAAAAGCCACACAAATTTTTTTGTCGAGTAATATTGCAGTAGGCAAAAAAGCCCAGCAAGAAGAAGAATAATAGAAATAGTAAAAGGAGGATTGAGAAGAGACGATGCAGGTTGAGACATGCCCAATGCGCTGTCCCAGCTAAATCCAGCGTGTCCTTGTAAAGAAAGTATGTAGGCAAAACTTCCCCCAAATAATGTCAGCGCAACAGCCCACAGGCTTATGGATATTTTCTTACTCCACATAAAAATAAATGCGTATACTCCAACACCCCACAAGAAAGACAAGAGCAGTGGAAAATAACGGAAATATAAAGAAAAAGGGGACACAAAAAAAGATGTACTCACTTTTGCTACGAGCAAATCATAGAAAAAATGATACCCATGCAAGGGAATAGAAGCAAATCCAGGATTATTGGGGGGAAAGGTGTGGGCAAGCTCGTTGATAAGCATAAGGTGCCACAAATCGTCTCCACGATACAAGACCACTTGTCCTGAGCTTGCCGAAGGAAAAATTCCAGTGAAAAAGCTGAATAATGCAAATAAAAGAGATAAAAGCATGGTTATTCCTAAGCCATAAAAATGATTTTTAGGAAGAGATAGATGTTGTGGTTTTTCTCTCACCAGAGAATAGATACTTGCCACAAGACAGAGTGGGAGAAGAAGATAGGGCACATGCACACTAGACACAATAAGTGCAGAAAGTGCAAAAAGGAGTATGCCAATTGCAAAAGGAAGAAAAAGAGAAGAGATGCTATCTAGCTTTATTTTTAGCAAAGAAAAAAATAATCTTCCCGGAAGATACAGACCAACAGCAAGAAATAAAAGAAAGAAAATAATTTCTAGAGGCACACTCATTCACACAATCGTACTACTTCAATCCTACAGAATCAATTTTTGGCAAGTATCCCCTTACATATTCCCAGAATTTGTCTGCAGTCTTGCTAGAAAATTTTCCATATTTTCCTCCTTCGGACTCGCTGCACAACATATTTTCGTAGCGTCGAATAATGCGCAGTACATCCTCTCCTAATTCATTCAACTGGTCCTGGTATTTTTTACTATCTAGAGCGTATTGTCCTTCCACAACTTTAAATGCATCAAAAAGATCTTTATGATTTTCTAGCATGTCTTGGAAATATTGTTGCGACTTAGTCATGGTTGGATAAACTCAACATGACCCTGACTGCATAGAAGGGTCATAGGGAAAAGTATAGCAAATCTTTCTAGTCTGTTGCTACTGTTCGTACAGAAATAATATATGCAAAGAGAAATGTCATAGAAATTATACTAATACTAAAAAAAGCAGCCGATAATCCAAAAGCTTGAGCAATATACCCTGTGCCAATAAGCACGATCGCTGTTGCAATACTGAGAATTTGATTATTAAGCCCAAGCATGGATGCTCTTTTGTCCGATGGAACTTTGTCATTAATGTAGGTGCTAATGGTTGGGCCATAGAGCCCTCTAAGAAAATAGAATACTCCCACAATGGGTAAAACGAGAATAATAACGTGTGCTTTCTCAATAAGAAGAAGAAACAGGCCAAAAGTAATTGCATGTAACACTAAATATTTATCTATGGAGAAAAGTTTTCCAAGTTGTTCTGAATGCCATGATCCAGCACCCCGGGTCAAGAATGAAGCAGCTGCGAGGATACCAAAGAATGAATCAGGAATGTGTAGTGCTCTATATAATGGCTGGAGATACTGAATTGTAATGAGGGCAATACTTCCAATAAGAGCAGAGAAAAAGAATACTTTAGAAAACTGAGTTGTTTTGAATGCATAATTGATATTCTCAACAATTTGTTTTTTTATGGAATCATGTTTTTGTGCTGTACGGATTTCTTTTAAACCAATAATGCTTAATAAGCAGGCTAGGGATAGTATAATTTCGGCGTAAAAAGGAAAGCGAGTGTGTACAACAAAAAGAAAACCGCCAAGTATCGATAGGATTATCCAGGAAATATTAATATAAAAGTCCATAGTGCCAATTGTTTTCTTAAAGATTTCTTCGTAATTTTTCTCTTTTAGTGTTTCGTATACATGCGCACCTACAGATCCTTGTTTGGTACTAAATCCAAGTCCTCTTAGAAAAAATCCCAACAAAATAAGAGGGAAAGAAAATCCTGCAGCAAGACAGATTGTTCCACTCAAAAAAATACATGTACCCCATATCATTGAATTCTTATAGCCATATCTATCTGCAAAGATACCGGTAATAATCCCTCCTATAGACTGGGCAATAAGCCATGCTGCAATCCCAAATGATGCTTGAAAAATAGTGTATCCCAGAGAAAGCATGTAAATAAGAAAAATACCAAGGCTAAAAGTACTATCATTAGCAAGTGCATACGTAAGAACCCTGAAAAATGTTTTCTTATTCATACTAAAAAGTATAGCAGAAGATTGACTTTGTCAGGAAAAAGTCTAAAATGTCAGGTGACATGGGAAAAAGAGGTAATACTATAGAAAGAGGCCCACGTGCCGGTGATCCATTTTATCAGGCTGGGCAATGGGACGACTATGAAGGGCAGTGGGATGTGCCTGTAGGAAGTGATTTAGCTAAGGTATATAGAAGAGAACGTCCGCCACACTTTAGATTACCTAAGACAGAGAAAAAAACAAAAAAAGCCAAAACAGAACAGTCAACAAGAGAGAAAAGACACACAGCAGCATAATAGGTAGTTATTTGCTTTTTTTCCTAAAAAGGCCTACACTCTGCTTCCTATGATAGATGTAGACTCAGAAAGAAAAGAAGAAGATAGGACTCATGGCTGGAGTAATCAAGAAAAACCATCTGGTGCTTTTGGTTGGGGAGGGAATCCATCTACCGAGAGAACTCCACAAAATTATACCCCAGAGCCAAATAAGCGTATTACTCCTTCTACGGGAAGACCCGGAGCCCCAAGAAGAGTATAAATTACACAAATTGTGCGGCAAAGCCATCTGCTTCTTCTTCTTGTCTATTTACTGCAACTTTAGACTGTTTTACAAAAATATTATTTTTGTGCCCCAAGACGACATGGCCAATTTCGTGAGCAATAGACCAATAAATTTGGTCTTTGTCTTGGCCTAAGAGGTCATCACTTAAAAAAATAAGGTGCTGGTCTGCTAAATCGTTACCAGTAAAAGTATATGCCCATGCATCATGCATGGACCCCACAAACCACACATACTCGGTAATATAGTCTTGCAAATCCTCAGGGAGAAGGGCAACCACTTCGCATACATTCTCTTTAAGTGTTTTGGTGCCAACCAGTTTTCCGCCAAAGGCTTTTTTTATTTCATCGAATGTCATAGGGTAGATTGTACTAAAAACTCTTACATTTGTCATTTCCTTTTGGTACAGTTATGAGATGAGTCAAGCACTTATTTTTGCCCTTCTTCCAACGCTTATTTTTAGTGCTATGTGGCTTTTTGCTAGCAAGGCAACAAAAAGTACAAGTGCATTAAAGTCTTTATTTCTTTTCCAGCTGCTTGGATTACCTGTTTTTATTTTTCTTATTCCTTTTATGCCTCATGGAGTAACTCTTCATGCAATGCCTCTTTTACTTATTGGGCTTTTTTATAGCTTTGTTTTTCTGTTGTATTTTTACGCAATAAAAATAGGAAATTTGTCTATAATTGTGCCAATAAGCGAGGCATCGGTTGTTATTACTGTTGTCTTAAGTGTCCTTTTTCTTCACGAGTCATTTGGACTGCTTAAGGCTATAGGCACAGCAGTCCTTCTTGTTGGGGTAATTGGTGTAGGACTGCATATTCAAAAAAGATCAGCTGGTATTTTACAAGGCGTACCACAGGTGCTTCTTTCTACACTTGGAACAGGAGTATATTTTTTTCTCGTAGGTATTGCAGCGCGGGAAAATGGGTGGTTTTGGACAGCACTTTTTATTCGTATTGCCATTGCTGCAACTGCGTATGTACTCCTTCTTATCCGGGGACAGGGAAGTAACATTTTTAAGAATGTACCGTGGAAATTATTTATTGTTGCCTCAATCCTTGATGTTATTGGATTTTCTCTATACAACTATGCGGTTATATCATTCGAAGTGTCATACGTATCCCTTATTATGACATCGCAGGCACTATTTATTGCGATACTTTCATATTACTTCTTAAAAGAAAAACTCCGATTGTATCAAGTAGCTGCAATTTTTCTTATTATTGCCGGACTCATCGCTCTCCAATTCCACTAAAGATTGTGTGCAACACTTGACAAGATATTTCAAATGGGTGCATGATAGATATACAGTGTTACACAAAGTACTAAAAAAAGTTGGCCCCGATTTACATGTTTTTCTTAATTCAGTTGTTCTTTTTGTTTGCCTTGTATTGGTAGCTGCTGTAGTTGTCTTAGTCTTTAAGCACGAGAAGTTAAAGATGGCAATGTATTATTTTGCCAATCAAGCAGCAATTGCATCAAAGCAGCGATATGTTGGTGCAGATGCCACAGAAGATGCCCAAATGCTTGCTACAACAGTGGCATTTGTTCCATCTGCCAAGCCATTATGGACAGACAAAGCAGAGTTGCAAAAATTGGTAGACGTACTCTCTAAGCAATCAGGGCGAGATATTGTAGTAGAAGATATGCACCAAACCATTTTGGCCGATACAGTACCTAGCAATGTAGGAAAAATGTACAATCATGCAGGCAATCAGGATATGCAGACCATGAAAGATGGACAACCAAGACGATTTACCGAAAAAAGTACCGACTATCCAAGTGGAGTAGACGAAGTTGTAGTACCAGTAAAAGATAATGTTGGGGTAGTTGTGGGAGCTGTCATAATGTCTACGTCTCACATCTTCGACGATAAATAATAGTTTTTCATTCTGCTTTATTGCAATCCCGCATTTCACAGAGTAGTATTTATTTCAT
>DASQJJ010000065.1:0-8841 GCA_035631115.1 Candidatus Eiseniibacteriota bacterium | reverse complement strand
TCTCTTTTGGAACAAGTCTTATTGATTCGGCTGATGATGAATCTGCAATACCCATGGTGGCTTTGTTATTGTACAGAAATTTGTCTTAAAAAATAAGCGGTGTATTTTCTCTGGTTGTTCTCAGGATTTGGTAAGATATCTGTCTCACTCGTTGGGTATTACAATGGGCATACAAATTACTTACGTCATTGACAGGTTATTATTGTTTCATTTATATTATTTTTAATGGTTGAGGAAGACTTATCATTTTTGAGTAAGCAAGAAGGAGATACTGTTGTCGCTGGAACTTATGGGGGATATGGCCGCGATGGCGATGCAAGAACATACGTTAGAACTCAGGATGGATGGAGATTAGTACATAGAGAAACAGTTACGAGAAATATGAGAAGAAGAGAATATCCTCCTAGTTTAGGTTTTCAGGAAAACCACGTTGTACGAACGCAGCTTATTTCTGAAGGGGTGGTAAGATCAATGGGTGAAGAATTTGTAAGCCCAGGGTATTCCCCTGTAGGGAAAACATTGCCTTTTAAACGATAATCTTCAGCTGGTTCTCAATCTTTCTTCGTAGTATACTGGGGGTAGTTTTATGGCTAAAGATACGATAAGTTTTGTGTGTCAGGAGTGTGGATACGATAGTCCTGCATATTTGGGGAAATGTCCAGAGTGTGGAAATTGGAATTCTTTTAAGGAATTCCATACAGGTGGTTTAAAAAGTAAATCAGGTAGAGATTCTGGACAGGCCAGAATGACAAACTTAGAAAATATTAAGCCTCAGGCTTTGAGTGAAGTTGTTTTGTCGCCAAAGAATAGAATCCTTACTGGGTTTGCAGAGATGGATATGGTGCTGGGAGGAGGGATAGTCTTGGGGTCTGCAACGCTTTTGGCAGGAGATCCAGGAATAGGAAAGTCGACAGTGTTGCTTCAGTTGTGTCTGAATCTTTCCGGAGGGAAGACTACTGCACTGAAAAGTTCCGACCCTCACCCCCTACCTTCTAGCAGACAGGTAACCCCTCTCCCAAAGGGCGAGGGAGAAAAGGGTGGACGTACCGTCCTTTATATAAGTGCAGAGGAGTCAAAAGAGCAAGTTGCCATGCGAGCTATGAGGCTAATAGGCAATAAGAAGCTCCCTGAGACATTACTTTTACTTTCTATAACCGATGTAGACCAGATTGTGCAGGTTTTGGAGGAAGTTAAGCCTGATTTTGCGGTAATTGACTCTGTGCAGACAGTCGAGAGCGAGGAAGCAGGGGGAATGGCAGGAAGTGTGAGTCAGATTCGGTACGCAACCAGTCGATTTATCCGCACCGCAAAAGAGAAGAATATTCCTATTTTTTTGGTTGGACACGTTACTAAAGAAGGAATGGTTGCTGGACCAATGGTGTTGTCCCACATGGTGGACACAGTGCTTTTCTTGGAAGGGGAAAAATATACCAAGACGAGAATTCTTCGAAGTTTTAAAAACCGCTTTGGACCAGTGGACGAGGTAGGAATTTTCCTTATGGATGAAGACGGCTTGCAGGAGGTTAAAAATCCCGAGCAAATCTTTTTGTCGGACAGTAAGCAAACAGCGCCTGGGTCGGTCCTGACAGTAATTTTAGAGGGGAGCAGGCCATTTCTTATAGAAATTCAGGCATTGGTTGTGTATTCTAAATTTCCTATGCCCAGACGGGTTAGCTCGGGATTGGATAATAAAAGAGTAGAGCTTTTATTGGCAGTCTTGCAAAAGCATACCAAGCTTCCTTTGGAGAATTATGATGTTTTTGTGAATGTGGCTGGGGGAATACGAGTAACAGATAGAGCAGTGGATTTGGGAGTGTGTCTGGCAATTTATTCCTCTCTTCGCAATAAGCCGCTTCCCAGGACCGTTGGTATTGCAGAAGTAGGACTTTTGGGAGAGTTACGAAAAGTGCCGGATTTAACTAAGCGAATAAAAGAAGCAAAGAAATTAGGTTTTACGAAAGTAATTACTGCCGAGATTCCTGGAAATCTTATGCAAACCTTAGAGAATTTCGGGTATACTCCAGGAAAGAGTAATTGGAAGCAAGAAGACGAAAGACATTTTAAGATTCCTCAGGATGAGGAATAAAATTCCAAATGACAAGAAACAAGCAACAAATAATAACCAAATCTCAAATAGCAAAGAGTTTGGAATTTGAAAAATTGAAATTTATTTGTATCTTGGGATTTGTATCTTGGAGCTTATAAAAAATTATGGATAAAAAAAGTATAGTACAACAAGAAGCAGTTGTTGCAGCAGCATTAAAGCCAAATGCTGTGCCAACAAATTTTGTCGGGAATTTGGCAGATGAAATTGCCAAGACGCTTGCAAAACGTTTTCCTGGGAGATGGCAGGGAAATCCCCAGAAAAAAAAGAAACCATCCAAAGCAGGAGGAAAAAGAAAGAAAGAAGCAGAGCATGCATTATTCCTTGACACCTCGGCAATTATCGATGGGCGCGTCTTTGATGTTATAGATATAGGTATTTTGAATGGTTATGTTATAGTCCCAGAATTTATTTTACTTGAACTAAAGCATATTGCCGACTCGCAGGATATGGTAAAGCGGGAAAGAGGACAAAGAGGACTTGAAAGACTAGAGAAGGTACGAAAAAGTAAATATGTAAAATTTCTTACCATGGCAGGGGACGAGAGGATAGAAAAGCATAAAGAAGTGGACGAGAAGCTTTTGGCCATGACCAAATTGTATAAAGGAAGACTTATTACGTGTGATTTTAATTTAGAGAAAAAGGCAGCAATTAGCGGGGTAACAGCAGTAAATATCCATAATTTAGCAAATAAATTAAAAATAATAGCTGTACCAGGGGAAAGTCTTCATATAAAAATTCAGCATATTGGGAAAGATCCAACGCAGGGAGTAGGGTATTTGGATGATGGGACAATGGTAGTAGTTGAGCAAGGAAGTTTGCATTTAGACCATTTCTTAAATATTGTTGTGAGTAGGGTCATTCAGACTTCCAGTGGAAGAATGTTATTTGCCAAGAAAATATAGCTCTCAAGAGGTCTACCTAATTTCATGGGTTTGTTATCTATTTTTCTTGTACCAACCATTGTCCTGCTAGCAATATTTACGGTCTGGTATGTAACCACTCTCTGTTTCTTTACTTTTAGGTAGCTTTCGTACTAGCGAAAAATAGACAACTTCACCCATGTCATCATAGCCGGTTGCTTTTCTCCTCTTTACATAGAAAATCCCTTTATAGGAATGGTTCTTAATTTTGGTTCTATTGCATTTTTTGTGGAAATTTTACTATAGTTAGGTAGGCAATGAAATCCAAATTATTCCCAAAAATTACCTTTCAGTATCTTTCTCTTCTTATTATTATTTTCTTTGCATACTCTTTTGCTGGTAAATTAGGTCTGAGTCTGGCATATGTAAATGCAAGCGCAAGTGCTATTTGGCCACCAACAGGTATTGCCATTGCCGCCTTTCTTCTTCTGGGAGGGAGAGTATGGCCAGCTATTTTTCTCGGAGCATTTATTGTTAATTTGACTACGCAGGGGAATGTGGCTACATCCTTGGGTATTGCCTTTGGAAATACGCTTGAGGGACTTATTGCAATGTATGCAATACAACGCTTTGCGCATGGCAAACATGCGTTTGACTACCCATTGGATGTTGTAAAATTTTTTGGATTAATACTTCTTGTCACCATGATAAGCCCAACAATAGGGGTACCAACACTTATTATGGGAGGATTTGCGCATCTAAAAGATTTTTGGACAATTTGGGTTACCTGGTGGTTTGGTGATGTTGGTGGGGGAATTACCGTTACTCCTGTTATTATTCTTTTTGCAGTCCACAAAATATCCACCTCTTTGCAAATTAACATAGCAAAAATAGCAAAAGTTATCCTATTTTTTTTCCTGGTTATTATACTTTCCCAGCTTATTTTTTCTAGCTCTTTGCCAACCATGTATTTTGTATTTCCACTTCTTATCTGGGGAGCATTCAGCTTTGGAAGGCGTGAGGTAACAACAGCTGTACTTATTATTGCATTTATTTCTGTGTGGAATACTATTCATGGAATTGGACCATTTTCTGTTTTGCATGATGTAAATCGTTCACTTGTGAGAATTGCGCTTTTTCTCACAGCAACAGGTGTCACTACAATGACTGTTGCGGCTGCCCTTCTTGAGAGAAAACAAACACGTGCAGCCTTAGTGGCAAGTGAGCATAGATTTAAATCTCTTATAGAAAAAAGCTTTGATGCGGTTGTCTTAATAGACCCAACCTCGCGAATTTCCTATGCAAGTCCTTCTGTAGAAAATGTGCTGGGGTATGCGCCAGAAGAATTACAAGGAATGGTAGGATTTGACTTGATTATACCGGAGGATAGAAAAATGACTATGCAAGCCCTTTCTCAGCTGGTCCTTAAGCCAGGAAGTAGTCTTACCGTAGAGTATCGTACCGTAAAGAAAGATGGAAAAATTATTTGGGTTGAAGCAACAGGGACGAATTTACTCCTAGATACAAATGTTGCTGCAGTGGTTGTTAATTTTCGGGATATTACAGAAAGACGGATTGCAAAGGATAAGCTCCTAAAGGAAAAAGAAGAGGATGCTGCAATGCTTGCCTCTATTGGTGAGGGAATTGTGGCAACAGATGAAACAGGGAGATTGGTGTTGGTGAATGATGCAGCTTGTGAGATGTTGGGTCTTGAAAGAAAGGATATGATTGGCCAATCTCTTATAGATATTGTCCCCATGTATGATAAGACTGGGAAAATTATTCCTCAGCAAGAACGCCCAATGACGAAAGTCCTTCTGAATGGAAAAGCAATCGTTACCTCGCCCGATAATTTTTATGAAAGGGCAGACAAGAGCAAATTCCCTGTACAATTTACCCTTACCCCAATACTTCTTAAAAAGAAGGTTGTTGGGACGGTCGAGGTATTTCGTGATATTACTCAGGAGGCAGCAGTGGATAAGGCTAAGTCAGAATTTGTCTCCTTAGCATCGCACCAATTACGAACTCCATTGGCAACAATCAATTGGTATTTAGAACGGCTTCTTAATGAAGAATTGGGTCGTATGAAGCCGGACCAACACAGGTATTTGGACGAAGTGTACCATGCGAGTCGCCGAATGGTAGATTTAATTAACACGCTATTAAATGTTTCTCGTCTTGATTTGGGGACTTTTGTTGTGGAGCCAGAGATGGTCTCGTTGTCAACAGTTCTTAGCGAAGTATTGCAAGAATTTGCTAAGCAGATTTCCACAAGGGACTTGGTAGTTACAAAAGATGTGACAGAAAAATTACCACAGATGAATGCTGACCCAAAGCTTTTGCGAATTATTTTACAGAATCTTATTAGCAATGCTATAGAATATAGTAACGACAAAGGAAAAATAGAGATTAAGATATCTTTTGATACAAAGAAATATACATTGAGCGTGAGTGATAATGGTATAGGTATTCCTAAAAAAGATACAGATAAGATTTTTACTAAGATGTTTCGGTCGGACAATGCAAAAATGCACGATGCAGGAGGGAATGGGTTGGGGTTGTACTTGGTAAAAACTATTATTGATAAGACAGGGGGGAAAATTTGGTTTGATTCAGAAGAAGGACACACTACATTTTTTGTTTCTTTCCCATTGTCTGGTATGAAGAAGAAAGAGGGAAACAAGCAATTAAGGTAGGTGGTAAAAGCACTTGAGTTTTTTTATAAAAAGGGTATATTTAGATATATGGATGAAGTAAAGAAAACAGTACTCCTTGTTGAAGACGAAGCGCCAATGCTTGCAGTATTGCATGACAAATTACAGATGTCAGGGTATGCAATGCTTCAAGCAAAAAATGGGGGAGAGGGGCTAGAGCTTGCCCTTGCTCATCATCCAGACATTATCTTGCTTGACCTTCTTATGCCAAAAATGGATGGCATGACAATGCTTACTAAATTACGGGAAGATAGTTGGGGGAAAGAAGTACCGGTTATTATTTTGACAAATGTTAGTCCAGATACTGACACAACACTTAGGGCAATTATAGAAAATCAACCGGCTTATTATTTGGTAAAATCGGATGTTAAGTTGGACACTGTGACAGAAAAAGTAAAAGACATTCTTTCTAAAAAAGAGGAAAAATCTCCAGAAAAAACTTCCTAAATTTTTGTCCCAAATTTATTTACTTTCTTTATTATTTTTTTATTTTTTTCTTTGTACTTTTGCGAAAGTTCGGTGTTCACCAAAATAAAACGTGACGTTCAGCGGGTTTCAGAAATTCCCAATCTCTTGCCAACTTCACTAAGCAAAAGTTGCATATAAAATATTTCTCAAAATATCTCAGCAACTTTTGATTCAGTTTTATTTTATTCACACCTCTCTAATTTTGCACTTATTTAGTAAAAGAAAAGTCTCTATTTTTCACACAGTTTTTCTGGGAAATTGGTAGGGAATTTAGTACAGAATAGGTCGCACTGTATAGGGTGGGAAGTAAAGTATTTTTCGTGAAAACGTTTTACATATTTTTTTCATGAAAAGTGGTCATTTTTGCTCCAAAATACCTCTCTAAAAAATACGCTTTTTTACTTGCATAATTTTTTTATAAGACATTACTCTAATGCTTCATTTTCTATAGTCACTTTATTTTTAGCCTTAAAAACAAGCAATACAGAGATGAAAATTCTTTCACAATCTGATCTTGAAAAGGGAACTATTTATACTCAAAAATTGCAAAAGCGACACTAAAAATGACTAGTTTTCACGTGTTGACAAGGCTCTCGTAGGCATGATTCACTAAATATATATAGTAGAACCTATGCATTGCTTAATCAACACCTAGACGCCCTATGCTTAACGACCTGCCCAAAGACAAAAACATAGTTCCTATCCGTCAAGCGAGCCAAATACTCGGGGTCTCTATCGACACAATTAGGCGATGGGACAAGGATGGCATTCTTCACTCGCAAAGACCCAATGGAAAAGACAGATATTTTTCCATTGAAGAATTAGAGAAAGTAAAGCTTTCTCACCCCTTAAGTATTTCTGATGTTGCCCATCGTCTTAACATGTCCCAATCGACGCTGCGACGTCTCGAAAAAAAGGGTCTTATTGCTCCGGAAAGGGACCAAAATGGGGAGAGAATATACACCCAAAAAACACTAGAAAATTTTCTTAACTCGTCATATTTTTTACGCAAAAACGAGGTGCAAGAAAAGATACTAGAGCCCCTAAAACAAATCCATTCGGTTAACTCAGGACAAACAGGTCAAGTTGTTGCGCCTGAAGAAAATACAGCAAATCTTCCTCAGCAAACTGTACAAGAAAATCAAGTTGATGACGTAACAAATGTAGAAAAAGAATTACAAGAAGTTGCCCTTTCCAATAATCGATTGATGATGCTTTTGGGGAGTAATCTTGTAAAGAATAATAAGAATATTGGTGGCATTGTTAGTATTGCTAAATTTATTGTAAATAGCAGTGTTGTGTTGGCAGCAGCAGCAATTGTTGTTATTGCGATCCTTGTTTTTCTTTTTCTTAAATTCCCTAATGAAACAGCAAAATTCTTTGCAACTGGACCAGCAGAGCCAAAATTTGTCTCGCAGCAGCAGGAAGGAGTATCTGTCTTGGGTGCTGAGACAGGACCAGAGCCAAGTCTTGCGCAGAATGTTGCATCCACACTGCTTCGTCCATTTGCTGGGGTGTCGTTGCAAATTGTCAAAGTAATTAGGCCACAAGTGTATACACAGGTTAATAATCAGGTGTTTCCTCCTACTGCAACAACGGTTATGCAGGTAACCAATCAAGGAGACGTTGTAACCAATGGAGATATTATTATTCCAGATGGCAACACCATACGAATTGAAAATAAAGATGTTATCCAAAATTTAAATGCAGAATTCGTACGAAGTAAAGCGCCTGGGACAGGACAAGGGGACTTGGCAGTATTTGGAGCGAATGGAACAATAGATGGACTTCAGGTAGGGACCTCAAATATTATAACAAATAGTATCACAACGAATCTTTTGTCATCAAATTCTGTGACAACGATTAATGTAAGCAACGGTGCAATTACCGCAGCAAAGATTGCCGATGAGTCTATTACCACAACGCAAATTCTCAATGGCACACTTCTTAACGAAGATATTTCTGATACAGCGGGAATAACAGATAGCAAGTTGGACCAAATCACGAGTACTGGGAAAGTTGCTGGATCTGCTCTGCAGCTTGCGAGTAATGGAGGCCTTACCAATAATTCTGGAATATCACTTTCAACAAGTTGCTCCTCCAATCAAACGCTTGTTTGGGATGGGGATAGTTGGGAATGTGGCACAACATCCAGTGGAGATATAACAGGTGTTACTGCAGGGAATGGGCTTACTGGGGGTGGAACAACAGGGGATGTGAGCGTTGCAGTATTATTGCCAACATCTGGGACAAGTGCGAATACAACGTCTAATTCTGGACTTGAAGTTGGGACAACAGGTGTTTCTCTTTTACGAGGATGTAATGACACACAAGTACTTACCTGGAATAGCGCAACAAGTGAGTGGCAATGTGCCGACCAAACAGGTGGAGGAGGCGGAGGTATTTCCACTATCAAAGAAGCAAATGTAAATGTTGTTACGTCTGCAACGTCTATTAATTTTGGTGGGTCTGATTTTGATGTAACCAATGCAGGTGCAGGGCAAGGAAATATTGCACTTGCAACAACAGCAGTAAGTGCAGGAAGTTATGGTAGTTCAGGAGCAACAGTGCCAACATTTACCGTGGATGCCAATGGGCGACTTACAGCAGCAGGGAGCTATGTAATTTCTGGTCTTACCAACTCTAATTTGTCTGGGTCTGCAGGAATTACCAATGCTAATTTGGCTAATTC
>DASQJJ010000064.1:0-14696 GCA_035631115.1 Candidatus Eiseniibacteriota bacterium | reverse complement strand
CTCGCGTGGTATTGCCTTGAGAAATAGAAAATATGCCAGATTCTGCAGTCTCTATGACTTCGCGCAACTCCTTATCTTCGCTAAATGAGTCCTGAGTAATTTCGCTACTTAAATGGATGAGACGGCGCTTTATAGACGCGTCTTTAATAAGCCTGGCATATTGCTCGACATTTGCTGCAGTTGGCACGCTATTTACCAATTCAGTAATGTATGACGAAGCAACATTGTCTGCATTTTTTTGTTTTTTCAATTCACTGGAAAGTGTTACAACATCAATTGGATTTCTTTTCTCATACAATGCAAGCATTGCATCAAAAATCATGCCATTTTGACTATTATAGAAATCTCCAGAAACTAAAATTTCGGAGGCAACATTGATAGCGTCTTTGTCGATAAGAATTGCTCCCAAAACGCTATTTTCTGCATCTAGATTATGTGGAGGGACTTTCGGTTTCATATGAGTCTATTTAATATATACCATAAGGTGTGAAAAACAAGGGGAAGAAATAGATTATGGTTTACGAATGAGTTGCTCGGCAATTTTGATATTTGTTTGCTTAACCGCATCAGCAATCGTTGGCCCTACTCCTGCTGCTCCATATTGGGCCCTATCAAATCCAACAAATTGTGGTGTTCCATCTTTGGATATTCCACCTCTTCTTACCTCTATACCATTTGTTGTAACGAAAACTGTGGGATCTTGTGGTCGCTCGTGATATACCATATGATTTTTTTATCCTAAGAAAACAAATTCTGTCTCGGCAGGAATTTTATCTTTTGTTACTGCATATTTATTTACCTTTGCTCCTTCTTTATCGAATGCTTTTGCATTCTCGAGAGACATTCCATCGACAAATATAATAATTCGTGCATTCAGTACTCCCATGGTTGCCTGACTTAATACTTCGTCTGCAAAAAGCAGTGCAACGTCATGCTCGTGCAATGTGTCTTTTGCTTTTTCTGCAGAGCTAACATTTCCTACAAAAAGAGACATACCATCTACATTCACTGTATACATGACTTCCTCCCCTGTTTTAAATCCAGTAATTTTTGTGCCTTTTACTTCATACTCCCCAGGACCTTGAAATACAATTCCCAATTCGCTGTGAGTAAATTCTGAGGAGCGTTGTGCACCTAATAGCAAAACGGCATCGGAAGTAACTTTATTTTTTCCTTCTGGTAATGCTGTAACTAGAGTTACTTGTTTTCCTTTTATTTTGACATTTTTTTCGGATAGATATGCTATTTCCATTTTTCCATCTTACCAAAATCAAATTTGATTGACAAGCCATGTTTGTTTGGCGTATTATTCCTTTACTTTTATGCGTATAGAAAAAATTATTCTCGCTATTGCTGGTGTTTTTGCAGGACTTTTTGTTGCGGGAATTGCTTTTTACATTTACCAAACAACCAGGACTATTTCTCCAAGCAGTATCAAAACCATTACCTTACAAAAGCCAACACCTGCAGACGGCTCGTCTGTACTACTTGCTATAGATAGTCCTGCAGATGAATCCGTAACAACATCGCGCATTGTTACGGTAAGTGGCAAGACAGACCCAAGCGCAACAGTTATGGTAACTACCGACACACAAGACAACATTGTTAGTCCAAGTGGCAATGGCGCATTTTCTCTTACCGTTACCCTTCCTGTTGGGGAAAATAGAATTTTTGTAACCTCTATTATGCCGGATGGTACAGAAAATCAAAAACAACTTACCGTAAGTGTTGTCACAGATAATTTCTAAATTATGAAGAAAATTTCCATTATCTTATTGTTTCTTTGCCTTTTCGGACTAACTGTTCCAACCGTCTTTGCAGCAGCTACCCCTACCCCCACTCCAGTGGTAAGTAAAATCGAAGAGCAAATTAATAATTTAAAAGATAGAATTGCTTCTCGTGTTGCACAGCTTAATCTTGTTGAAAAGCGAGGAATTCTCGGAACAATTACCGACATTTCCGAAACACAATTTACCATTACAGACATGTCGGGAAATAATAGACTTGTTGATGTTGACGAGTTAACGAAATTTTCTACTCCATCGAGTCAGAAAAGTTTTGGCATTTCCGACTTGTCGAAAGGGACCGTAGTTGGAGTTGTGGGACTATATAATAAAGATTCACGACGACTCTTGGCACGATTTGTGGATGTACAAAATATGCCAAAAGTCTACTCTGGTGGTATTTTATCTCTTAATAAAACGTCATTTACATTTACTTTTGCAACGGTAAAAAGCGACACAATTACCGTAAGCGTTGAGGATGTAACCAAAACACTTACCTATACAAAAGCTGGTGGACTAGTACGGTCTGGCTTTTCCAAATTATCTGTTGCACAGCGCGTTGTTGTGGTAGGATTCCCAGACATCCATGATAAAAATACTATTCTTGCATCTCGGGTTATTATTTTTCCAGATATTCCTGCCAACCCAAAAATTCCTTTGGTTAAGCCAGAAGATATTGCTCCAGTCACCTCAACTGGTAGTGGTAAAAAGCTAACTCCAATAACAAAATAGCGAAGCTATTTAAGCACCAAACCACAAGTTACAAGATACAAACAAATACCAATAATTCAAATTACAAATTTTTGAATCTTGGGAGCTTGAGTTTTATTTGTTACTTGGTTTTTGGAACTTGGAATTTGATATAATCTGTTTTGTATGTTTCAACAACGCATTGAACATCTCCGCTCTATTTGCAAAGAGCAACAGGTAGATGGGTTTCTCATATCCAGTGCAAGTAATATTTTTTACTTATCTGGATTTAATAGATTTTTGGTAGACCATGATGGATACTTGCTGGTAACCAAAAGCAGTGTCTTTCTTATTACCAGTCCTTTGTACACAGAGGCAGTACGAAAATTTACCCCAGACTTAGCAATTCTTGAGACATCTCCCGACGCATGGTATTCCCAAATGGTAAAACAAATTGTTGATAAAGAAAAATTAACTGTTATTGGATTTGAAGAAAAGGATTTACGTGTTGCTGAATATTTTGATTTGCAAGAAGAAAAAATTGCAACAAAAAGTGTTTCCTTGCGAAATTTGCGCGTACAGAAAGAGCAGGAAGAAATAAAAGCAGTAGAAAAAGCATGTCTTCTTACCGACAAAACATTTGACTATATTCTCCCTTTTGTAAAAGAAGGAGTAACAGAATTGGAGCTGTCTGAAAAAATGAGTGCATTCGCTAAATCCCAAGGAGCAGAAATTGGCTTTCCTTCTATTGTTGCTTTTGGAAGACACAGTGCAGTCCCCCACCATATGACAAGTGATGAAAAGCTAACAAAAAATAGTTTTGTACTTTTTGACTTTGGTCTTCGTGCAGATAATTATCTTTCCGACATGAGTCGTACTGTCTTTTTTGGCACACCTTCAGAGCATCAAGTAACGCTTTACGAGACAGTAAAAAAATCCCAGGAAGAAGCAATGAAATACATTAGTTCGTCGTTATTGGCTCTTAGTTCAGAGAAAGAAACGACGAACGACGAACCACAAACGACGAACCAGATTGATATCTTCGGAAAAGATGTAGATGATGTGGCACGAAAAGTTATAGAAAATGCTGGATTTCCTGCCTATCCTCATGCACTTGGCCATGGCATAGGACTAGAAGTCCACGAGGCACCCACGCTTTCCAAATATTCTCCAGAGAAGCTTATTGAAAATATGGTCTTTACCATAGAACCAGGTATTTACTTGCCAGAGTTGGGTGGCGTACGAATAGAAGATATGTTTGTCTTACAAGATAATCAATTAAAGCAACTTACCAATTCTTCCAAACAACTCATCATTCTGAATTAACCTAATTACCCTAATTGATCTAATTAACCTAAAGAAATCCCAATTTTTAACATTGTGTCATTGATGCTTATTTAGAAATTAGAAATTAGAAATTAGAAATTTCCCAATATACTAAAACTGTTTTACTTTAAAACTAGAACTTGTAGATTGAAACATTAATTACTATACTAAAATCAGGTATGTTAGAAGAGCTCAAAAAACAATCTGTCCTCGTAACAACATTTTTTATCCTGGCGTCGGTTGCGGTGGGATTATACCTATTCCAAATTTTATGGGGAGTCTTAGGATTTTTCTCGGATGTATTAATTATTCTTTTTACTGCATGGATTTTAAGCTTTATCTTAGGACCTGCTGTTGATTTTTTGGAAAATCGCGCAAAACTTCCCAAGCTGGCTGCTGCAATTATTGTGTATCTCTTATTCTTTGCTCTTTTTGCATTTGCGATTGTACTTTTTATTCCTGTTGTCACCTCGCAGTATTTTGCACTGGTAAAAGTACTTCCAAAATACCAACATACCTTCCCCTACTACGTAAATAGGGCAACACAAATGTTTCTCACTGCATTTGGCAATTCCCTTACCCTTCTTCCGGCAATTGGAAGCTTTTTTGTAGGACTTATTATGGTTGTTATCGCATCATTTTACTTTGTTGTGGATAAGCAAAGGATTAATAAAGAAATTTTCTTTTTAGTCCCGAAGAAATATCACGATCATGCTCATTACGTCCAGGAGCTTATCGATAATACCTTTGGCTCTTTTATACGAGTACAAATTATTTTTGGACTTATTGCTGGAGTCGCAACATGGATAATAATGAGTGTATTTGGCGTTGGATTTGCTGCATCAACCTCTTTAGTGTCTGGTATTCTTACTATTGTACCAATTGTTGGAGGACTCTTGGCTCTCGTCCCCCCTGTTGCTATAGCATTTTTGGTAGACCCATGGAAAGCACTCTTTGTCTTAATTGCACTTGTTGTTATGCAGCAAATAATTTTTAATATTGTATTCCCTCGTGTTGTTGGAAATGCACTTAAGCTGCATCCTGTTATTGTAATCTTTTCATTCTTTGTTGGGTATAAAATTGGAGGAAGCTTTGGAGTAATCTTTGCAGTGCCAATAATTGCTATTGTCCTTGTTATTCTCCACCGGCTCTCCCACCACTTCTTAGGGGAAAAAGAATAGCATCATCCTGGGAAAAATGAACAGTCTCTTTCTCGCTTGACCTATTTTCTTGTCTTTAGCTCATGTTATTACTATCCCTCGTATAGGAAATCTTAATCTACTCTCAGGCCTATCTGGCAATATTCCGAACGCATCAATTTTTAAACCTTGATTCGTCTTATGGGATTACGTGTAAAGACTGCGAAAATACGTCTTCGCAAGAGAGCTTATATTATATATCTGAGGCTATTTTGGTATGTTGACTTTACTTAACTAAAGTATTATACTTTATCTTGTTAAAGTGGATTATTTGCATAAAAAAGATAGTAAAGATTTATTTAAAGCATTGCTTCTTCTAAAAACAGAAGACGAAGTACGACGCTTTTTACGAGACTTACTAACGGAGGCAGAAATTAAAGAATTTGCAAATAGATGGGCTGTGGCCCAAATGCTTGAGAAAAAAGTGGAATACACAACAATCACCAAGCAAACAGGTATGAGCAGTACCACTATTGCACGTATTAATAAATGGAAGGAAAAAGGCATGGGCGGATACAAGCTTATGCTTAAAAGATTTATGACACTAAAAAATAGTAATAAAAATGGAGCACATCATAACACCCCTTCGCTGGCGGTGTAATGTTCGTGTTGTTTAATTGAACTAACCCGCCACAGAGCGGGTTTTTTGATGGCTAAGGAGATGAAAATATATGACAGACAAACCAAGGTTTAGATTACAAAATATTAACAGTGCGGTGAAAAATTTACCTCGCGTACTGAGAGAGGAAATAACAAAAACGCCAACTGTGACGCTGAGCACTCAAGATGGATCAGTAACAGTTAGTCGAGGTTTTCGAGGAAGAACAATCTATAGCAGTATAGCTGGTGTTCCGTTGGAAGACATTCGATAAATTACAAAGACTGGAAGAGAGTACTCTTTCTCCCAGTCACAAGAAAACTAAGAAAGAAAGGAAAAATTATGAATAACTTATATACAATTGCGGGCGGAAATCCAACGCTTCTTGCGTGGGATGAGGTCAACAAAAATGAAATAATTAAGAAATATCTTGGAAATGAAGCTGAACAAGTTGGTTTTATTACTGTGGATAAAAAAACACCACGGCTTTCCATGATGGGCAACGAGCTTTGTATTAATGCAATGCTTGCCCTTACTTTTGAACTTGGCAATACTGGAAGCTTTTACGCAAGTGGTCTTAGAAAAAAAGTTTTTTATGAAAAAACAGAAAAAGCAAATATCCAACTAAAACTTCTGTATACTCTCAAAAACAATTTTGTTCTTCTCCCTGGTATTGGGTATATGTTAGGAAAAAACAAAAAATCAACATCAAAACAGTTTTTATTAAAGCTTTGTATAAAGTATAGAAAAGCTGCATTTGGAGTTTTATTTTTTAAAAACGATAGTATGTACCCCTATGTCTATGTACGAAAAACGGATAGTTTCGTTTCAGAAACAGCGTGCGGATCCGGAAGTATTGCTGCAAATATTTTATTGGGACTCGAAGATATTAAACAGACAACTGGAAAAATTATAAATGTAAAACGCAAAAATAATGATTTCACTGTTAGCGCAGAAGTATTTAAATTATGAAACAACAAGATTTAATAATTATTGGAGGAGGCATAATGGGCCTCATGACAGCATACTATGCTTCCCCTTTTGTAAGAAATATTGTAGTGCTTGAGAAATCCACTATTGGTAATAAAGACTCTGCATCATTTAGCTTTACTCGCTCTATTCGCAGTGACTATCTTGACCCTGAGTATTCAAGACTCGCATATGAGTCGCAACAGCTGTGGAAACAATTACAGGAAAAAATAGACAAGCAGTTTCTTTTTTCGTGTGGATGCATGAATATAGTCAAAAAAACCGTTACACCAAATTTTTCTACCACCTATGCACAACTTGCATACAACAATGAAGTATCTATTAATCTTCTTACAAAGAAATTTTCTAAATCCGCTCTTAAGAAAACTTTTCCGCAATTTAGTGCAGACATGGCTTGTCTTGATATCCAGGCAGGATTTTTGTATCAACCAGTAATTAATGAGTTTATTCTTAAAACATTGAAAGAAAGAGGAGTTACTATTATTGAAAATATTGCTCTTGAAAAGATTGAAGAAAAAGACAATGTAACGATTACAACAAATAAAGGAATATTCATAACAAAAAAGCTTGTTATTACCACAGCTCTTGGGACAAATATTGTTTTACAAAAAATTCAAGGAAATACTCTCCAATTCCCTATCTATCCGGACAAACCGCAAGAATGTAAATACGTCTATATTCCTAAGAGGTTGCAAAAAATGTTTTCTCCAAAGAATTTCCCTGTATTTGCCTATTTGGATGTTGGCATTTATGGACACCCTATTTTCGATGCCAAAAAGCAGTGCATAAAAATTGGATTTTATAATCCACCAGACGTACAGAAAAAAATGAATAAAACAATTTATTCAATAGACACGTTTATCAATGAATGCTTGCCTATTCTTAAAAATGCAAAACGAGAACTAGTAAAAGATGCTGACCAATGTAGTTATGATTTGGTCAAAGATGATAATTTTATTTTGGGTAATCTTCCAGGATATAAAAATATTATTGTTGGGTGCGGATGGCGTGGCACTGGATATAAATACGCTCCTCTTATTGGAAAAAATCTTATGCAATTAAGTATTCAGGGAGGAAGTGTATACAACATACAACGGTTTGCACCAGAAAGGTTTGTCATATGAAGAAAAAATTAGGCATTATAGAAAGACTTACTAAAGGAATTGTCTTAGGAGCAGAAGGATATGTCTTTGAGTTAGAAAGAAGAGGCTATATTAAAGCAGGTCCGTATGTCCCAGAAGTTGTATTGGATGCACCAAATGCTGTGAGTGAGTTGAGCTTTGAATTTCTCAGATCTGGTGCAGAAGTAGTAGTAGCACTCACCTATTATGCAAATCGCAATAAATTAAAAGATGTTGGACGAGAAAACGATTTGGAAAAACTAAATAGACAAGCAGTACGAATTGCAAATAAAGTTGCACAAAAAGGTAATGCGCTTGTTGCGGGAAATATTTGCAACACCTGGATGTATAACCCAAAGAAAAAGAAAGAATCAGGGGAAGTTGTACGAAAAATTTACCGAGAACAATTACAATGGGCATTCGAGGAAGGAATAGATTTTGTAATTTCTGAAACTAATGATTATTTAGAGGAGGCACTTATTGCATTACAGGAAATAAAAAGGCTTGGTCTTCCTGCAATGATTACATTGGCAACAATACAAAAAAATACAACAGCAGATGGATATGATTATGTAACAGCATGCAAAATTCTGGAAAAGAATGGTGCAGATATTGTTGGTCTTAATTGTGATAGAGGTCCTGCAACGATGCTTCCCCTTCTCAAAAAGATTAGAAAAGCAGTAAAATGTTTTGTTGCTGCACAACCAGTACCTTACCAAACAACACCTAAAGAATTTACATTTGAGTCACTCAAGAAAAATGGCCAACGCATTTTTCCCCTTGGACTTGAGCCATTTTTTTTAACAAGATTTCAAATGGCGGAATTTGCTAGAAAAGCAAAAGCAATTGGCATTAATTATATTGGCAGTTGTTGCGGTACAAATCCTTCGATAACAAGAGCAATGGCAGAAGCCTTAGGAAGAGTTGTGCCCGCAAGTAAATATTCTCCTGTCCTAGACTTACATCCAATAATTGGAAAGAAAATTAAAAGTAATAATAAGAATTTTATTAATGACTGGAGGGATGAGTAATGGAACTTTCGCTTATTGGACCAGTAATATTCTTTACTGTTAAGGGAATTATATCTCTCACAGGGATTGTGTGGACAGGAAGAAAGGTTAAAAAATACATTCGGGGAGGAAATGAAAAGTGAGAAAAGTATCTGCCCAAACTCTTCCATTTGACTTGGAAGTAATTTTAGGAGAGCAGCGGGAAAAATATATAGATTTTAATCTTCCTGTCTATAAAATATTTGACGGGTGGGACAGACTTCTGCCCTATTTAAAAAATGGGAATTATTTTGTTGTTTTTGAATCAAAAAGAAAAAGATTTCCCTTATTAGACGAGCTATTGGAATTTGCAGATTATTTTGCATATAGAGAAGCGAAGAAAACACCAGGCTTTCGCGGATATTATCGAGGAGAATTGGACAGAGCAACACACCTATGCCGATCTTTTTGTATATGGGACAGAAAAGAATCTGCTTGGAAAAGCGCGAAGCAACCCAATCACAAAAAGGCAATGCTTATGACAAAATTTGCATTTGATTTGTACAGAGTACGAAGATACATTGTTAAAAGAAAGGGTAATAAAATTTCCTTTCAGGAGTATATTCCAAAAAGGAGGCCTAACTAATGAAAAACGCACAGAATTCTGATACTATTACAGATATGCAAGTACAGACATTAAAAGGATTTCGAGACTTTCTGCCAAAAGAAGCTAGAAAAAGAAAATACATGATGGACACTTTTAAGAAAGTGTTTGAGTCTTATGGTTTTGAAGGCATGGAAACACCTGTCTTGGAATTTGATGAAATTCTTACAGGTAAATATGGTGACGAGGGAGACAAATTAATGTATCGATTTGAGGATAATGGAGGACGAAAAGTTGCCATGCGATACGACCAAACCGTCCCACTTGCCCGCTTTGTTGCACAGTATAATAATCTTCTTCCTACTCCCTTTAAACGATATCAAATTCAAAATGTTTTTCGGGCAGAAAATACGCAAAAAGGAAGATATCGAGAATTTATTCAATGCGATATTGATACTGTAGGAATTGATAGTGCAAATGCAGATGCAGAAATTATTGCAACTGCAGCAAGTGCATTGAAGGCATTAGGATTTACAAAATTTAAAGTACTTATTAATGACAGGAGTGTTTTTGAAGGCCTTTCCATGGACGCTATCATTGTCTTAGATAAATTAAAAAAGATAGGTGAAGACGGCGTTGTTGAAGAAATGGTTGTAAAAGGAATTTGTACAAATGCAGAGGAAGCAAAAAATCTTCTCCAATCAATTATTGATACAAAACCTACAGAAAGACTGCAAGAAATCTTTGAAGCATTAGAAAAAATGGGACTGAGTAAAGAAAATTTTGAATTCTCCCCTACCTTGGCTCGTGGACTCGATTACTACACGGGTATGATTTTTGAAATAGAAGCAGAAGAGTATCCTGTTGGATCTATTTGTGGCGGAGGGAGATATGATAAGCTAATTGGCATGTTTGCAGGACGAGACATTCCAGCAGTTGGATTTGCTTTTGGATTTGATAGAACATACGAAGCAATGGATGCACTTAACTTATTTCCAGAGGAAATGACTAATGCGACATCGAAAGTATTAGTGAGTGTTTTTAATAAAAAGCTAGAAAAAAAATCAATCGAAGTTAGTTCTCAACTACGTTCGAACAACATTAATGCAGAAGTATATCTTAGTGAGACAAAAATGGAGAAACAATTAAAGTATGCGGACCAAAAAGGTATTCCGTATGTCATAATTCTTGGCCCTGAAGAAGTAGAAAAAAATGTAGTTACTCTTAAAAACCTTAAAGACAGGACACAACAACAATTGCCCCTTGAGGACGTCATAAAAAAGCTGGCATAATCGTATTATGCCCAAAGCCAAGCTAGCTATTCTTGCTCTTATTACAGCAACTATTATTTGGGGTGCGGGTGCACCAATCTTTAAATGGACTTTAGAATCGGGTATTCCTCCTCTTCTTCTTGCATTTTTTCGCTTTTTAATACCAGTGCTTCTCCTACTCCCTTTTCTTAAGCATGTTAAAAAAATACGAGGAAAAGATATTCCCTCTTTCTTGGCACTTGGCCTTTTGAATTGTATTTTTAATATTGCATTGTACTTTCTTGGCCTCTCCTTTGCGCCAAGCATCAATCAATCTATAATTGCCTGCGCAGGTCCAATATTTATTATTATTGGGTCGGCACTTTTTCTAAAAGACAGAGCAACAAAGAAAGTACTTCTGGGAAATGTCTTAGGGCTTACTGGTGTATTATTTATTGTTTTTCAACCCGTAAAAGGAATAGATGGACCACTTGCTCTTTTTGGGAATACTCTTTTTATTCTTTCTACAATTTCTGCATCTGCTGGGACAATTTTTTCTAGAAAGTTGGCTGTAAAATATAATGCAATAACCCTTCTTTTTTGGACGTTTCTTATTTCTGCAGTATGTCTCTCCCCTATTCTTATTCTTTCTGTAGGAAATGGCAGCATATTGACTAGTCTGCATGTAAGAAGTCTTATTGGTATTATATTTGGTGGTGTTTTTTCTTCCTTTACTGCATATCTTCTTTTTTACTGGGGACTTACCTATATGAAGGCGTCAGAGACCACTATTTTCTCCTACATCGACCCTGTGGTAACAGTAATGATAGCCATGCCACTTTTGCATGAATACCCTAGTCCCATCTATATTTTAGGCTCGTTTTTGGTCTTTTTTGGTATATTTGTTGCCGAAGGACGCATACACTACCATCCAATACATCTTCTTCTGAGAAAACGCTAGCATTTTAGCCCATTTTTTGGTATAATAGTCACAATATGAAGGCAAGTATCCACCCACAATTTTTCCAAGCCACAGTTACCTGTGCCTCGTGTGGTACCAAATTTACCCTTGGCTCAACACAAGAGACAATCCACGTTGAATTATGCTCTCATTGCCACCCATTCTATACAGGAGAAGAAAGATTTGTTGATACAGCCTCTAAAATTGAAAGATTTAATAATGCTCGAAAGATTGCAGAAAAATTGCGAGCACAAATGGCTATGAAGAAAGAAGAAAGACAACGAAAAGACAACGCTCCAAAAACTCTTGCAGAAATGCTTGCACAAGCCAACGCTAAGTAGCAACCCCTACCCTCGTCATGCGGGCCTTGCCTAGAACCTTTTCTATGAACACTCATATCTTATTATTAAATAAAGAAGTATTTTGTATTTAGTATTTTGTATTTTGCAGAAAGTAGGATGGATACTAGATACCAAATACCATATACTAAATACTGGAACTATGGAAGATTATAGACTTATTCAAATTAAAGAAATCGAAGACAAGATTGCCGAAACGCAAAAGCTTTTGGCCGACCCTGATATGCGTGATATGGCACAAGAAGAAATTACAAAGCTTGAAGAGGAAAAGCTGGCAATAGAAGAAACCATGAAGCCTGAGCCAATTGAAGACACCCTCAACCAGCGCAATGTTATTTTGGAGGTAAATGGTGCTGCGGGAGGAGAAGAAGCTAAATTGTGGGCAGATGAATTACTCCGCATGTATACCAGATATGCACAGGAATATGGGTTTAAAGTGGATTCTGTAGACGAGAGTATTATTACTATTTCTGGCGGGCACAACCCCTTCGGAACCTTTAAATACGAAGCAGGAGTCCATAGAGTACAGCGAATTCCAGAGACCGAGAAAAAAGGAAGACTCCATACCTCTACAGCAACAATTTACATTCTGCCAGAATTGGAAGATATTGATTTGCATATTGACCCAAAGGATGTCGCGTTTGAAGCCTTTAGGGCAGGTGGACATGGTGGACAAAATGTAAATAAAGTCTCTACTGCGGTACGACTTAAGCATATTCCAAGTGGCATTGTTGTGGTATCTCGAAGCGAAAGATTCCAAGGACAAAATAGAGAAATTGCCATGGAAATGCTCCGAGCGAAATTGTGGGAAAAAGAATTGGAAAAGCAAAATGCAGAAGTGGGTGCACTCCGCTCTACTCAAGTAGGTAGAGGCATGAGAAATGAAAAAATTAGAACATATAATTTTCCCCAAGATAGACTCACCGACCATCGCCTTGGTGAATCATGGCACAATCTACCAGTGAGAATGGAAGGACAAATAGATGACATTATTAAGAGCATGCAGAAGCTTGAAACCCAAGACGCCCAAGAACTAAGTTCTGAGGAATAATTTTTTATAGTCTGGTATACCGGTATACTAGACTCTTATCTGTCTTCTTCCTAGGAAATTTAACAACCAAAAACGTAGAAGCTTTCCAGTATACTAGTACACTGGAAAATAATTTACTCTCTTCTAGTAAAGAATATATTCCTGATATAATTCTTCTATGCTTAATGAAAATTTTGTTTATTTGGGAAGCGCGATTACTTTCCTTGGAGGGTTTAGTTATTTGTGGGATACACTGCGGGGAAAAGTTCAACCCAATAGAGTAAGTTGGCTTTTATGGTCTTTAGCTCCCCTCATCGCATTTGCTTCTCAAATACAACAACATGTTGGTATTCAATCGCTTCTAACCTTTACTTTTGGCGCACTCCCCGCTCTTGTTTTTATTGGATCTTTTGTAAATAAAAAGTCTTTTTGGAAAATTGAAAAATTAGATATTATTTGCGGAATGCTTTCTCTTTTGGGTCTTGTCCTTTGGTATATTACACAAGTTGGCAATGTTGCCATTTTCTTTAGTATCTTGGCCGATGGACTTGCATCTTTCCCAACACTCGTAAAATCATTCAAAGAACCAGATACAGAAAATTCTCATATCTTTTTTGCAAATACAATAAGTGCTGTTATTACCTTATTTACAATAAAAACATGGAATTTCCAAACGTACGGCTTCCCTATGTATATGATTGTTATGATGGGAGCAATTGCAGTCCTTATTCAATTCAAATTAGGAAAATTATTATTTAGATACACTAAATAATTATCTCTTTTTAAGAGTCTCTAAAACTTTCTTTATATCTCCTGTTATCATTACCCATTGAGAAATTTCCTCAAATCCAAGGGACTTATACCATTTCAGTGGATGCTCATAAACTCTATGAGTAAATGTATCCCATGAAATAGCATTATACGTTAGCGATGCCTTTTCAAACATATGCTCAACAAGCATAGTGCCTATACCCTTTCCTTGATGAGGGGGTGACACAAATAACTCTCCATCGACTAGGTGAATCCCATCCCACCATGGTTTTGTTAAAGATACAATGCCTCCAACAATTGTATTTTCTTCCCATGCAGTGAAGAACAAGTCTGATTGTTCTTTAAATAAGTGTTCTAGTAATTTAAGAGCAGATTCATTGTCCCATTGCTCACCAATGTTTAGAGAGTTATATGCATCCGTATAAATTGAGGCAAGTATTTTGAGTTCTTCGGCTTGAGTTAATTTTATCTGCATCATACTTATTTGAGGATTCTGACTTTGTGGAAGTTTTTACCTATTTCACTCAACCCTTCAATCTCTACATTTTCCCAATCAAATTTTGCTTCTTCTAGTTGTTTGGGTGTAAGAACCAATTCTGCATAGCTCTCCCCTTCTTTTTGAAGTGCACCAACTGCTGCCCAAAATTTTGCATACGATCTTTTTGTACTTCCTGTTACAACGGAATCTGAATAATATGTTGGGCATGTCCAAATTTTTGTTGGATCACCTGAGGCTTTTTTTAAGGTGGGTGTTATAAAGATTGCCTGATGTTGTAGCTCTACTTTTTCTCGCCACAAAGGATCTGAATCTTGTCCCGGCTTTAACTTAACATTTAATTCAGTTGTTGCTTTCATCACATCTGTTAATTCCGGCAATCTGCCATTATTTTGTTTAAGAATTTCTTTTTTTGCTTCTTCTATTTCTTTATAGTAATCATCTGGATTTTCAAATAAATCATAATGACGAGTATATTTGAATACAATATTTTCTGGAAGATATGGCTTTACAAATTCGAGCATTGCT
>DASQJJ010000063.1:0-1749 GCA_035631115.1 Candidatus Eiseniibacteriota bacterium | reverse complement strand
TCTTGTTGCAACCAATGACAATCATTACACCTCCTCAACAGATGCAGAGGCGCAGGAAATCCTTCTTTGTATTCAAACCCAAACAACCATAGATACTCCAAATAGAAAATTATCCATGATAGATTCTCCCGACTTTTACCTAAAAACCCAAGACGAAATGGAGAGTTTGTTTGCAGAAACACCAGAAGCTGTTACTAATGCAGGAAAAATTGCAGACATGTGCAATGTAGAAATTACCCTCGGTAAATGGATTATGCCAAAATATGAAGTCCCCGACGAATCAACACTCGATGAGTATATGCAGAAGCTTGTAACAGAAGGAGCAAAGAGACGATATGGAACAATTACACCAGAAACGCAAGAAAGAATTGATTACGAATTGTCAGTAATTTTTAAGAAAGAATATTCTACATACTTTCTTACTGTGGCAGATTTTGTGAATTGGGCTAAGTCTCAAGGGATAAGCGTTGGTCCTGGAAGAGGATCTGCTGCAGGAAGCGTTGTGTCGTATTGTCTTAATATTACCGATATTGACCCATTCTTTTTTAAGCTTCCTTTTGAACGATTTCTTAATCCACAACGACCATCGGCTCCAGATATAGATTTGGACTTTGCAGATACCAGACGGGAGGAAGTTATTGCGTATGTTACCAAAAAGTATGGTGCAGATAAGGTTGCACAGATTATTACCTTTGGCACCATGGAAGCGAAAGGCTCTGTGAGAGATGTTGGTCGCGCTTTGGGTATGCCCTATGCGGGCCCAGATAGAATCTCCAAAATGATTCCCTTAGGGTGGCAAGGACATGCCATGACACTAGACACCGCACTTGAGCAGTCACCTGATTTAAAAAGAGCGTATCAGACAGAAGACGAGACCAAGCGCCTTATTGATTTGGCTAAGAATATAGAAGGAGTCGTACGTCATGCATCGGTGCACGCTGCAGGAGTCGTGATTGCAGATAAGCCCCTTATGGAATATGTACCGATTCAAAGGGAGCCAAATGGAGAGAAAATTGTTACCCAATATGATATGTATACAGTTGGGGAAGATGGTGTCGGTCTTTTAAAAATGGACTTTTTAGGTCTTCGAAATCTTACTATTATCGAAGAATGTCTTAATTTTATAAAACAAAATAGAAATGGTGAAGAAATAAATATTTCTACTGTGCCTCTGGACAATAAAAAGACTTATACGCTTTTAGCATCTGGTGAAACAACAGGCATATTTCAACTTGAATCTCCTGGAATGAGACGAAATATTAAAGAGCTTAAGCCAACAGCAATTTATGACCTTATGGCTATGGTTGCACTTTACAGACCAGGGCCTATGGCTAATATTCCTGAATTTATTGCACGAAAACATAATCCGTCTCTTATAAATTTTCCAGATCCACGACTGAAAGATGCACTCAAAGAGTCCTACGGCATGCTTGTGTATCAAGATGATGTACTCCTAACAACGATTGAGTTGGCTGGGTATACCTGGCTTGATGCAGATAAATTTCGTAAGGCCATGGGGAAGAAAATTCCTAGCGAAATGAAAAAGCAAAAAGAAAAATTCTTGGAAGGTGCTGTTGCAAATGGGCTTTCGCAAAAAAGAGCAGATGAGATTTTTGAATTGATTGCACCTTTTGCAGGATACGGATTTAATAAAGCTCATGCTGCCTGCTACGCAACCATTGCCTACCGCACTGCATACCTAAAAGCAAATTATCCTGTTGAATTTATGACAGCACTTCTCACTGCAGA
>DASQJJ010000062.1:0-25793 GCA_035631115.1 Candidatus Eiseniibacteriota bacterium | reverse complement strand
TAAGACAATAACAGGCAGTAGCTTAAATTCTGGAATATCTCTCAGTCTATGAAGCATTGCTTGTCCTCCCATTACCGGCATCATTAAGTCTAGAATAATAAGATTAGGTTTTACTGTTTTGATTACAGTGAGTCCTTCTTCACCATTCACTGCCTTTGTTACAGAAAACCCTTCGGATTTTAATTTATCTTCCAAAACATTTGCCAATGCCTTATCGTCTTCAACAATAATAACCTTTTTCGCAGGAGTGCCACTTGCCATACCATTTTATGGTAGGACGATACAGCCTTTCTGTCAAATAGAGGATGAATTTGTTATACTCATTCACATGAATAAAGCATTTCTTTTTGATATGGACGGCGTGATTGTGAATACCGAGCAAATTTGGGATATATACGGAAGAGATTTTGCAGAAAGTGTTTTTGGTAAAGATATTTTAGAAAAAATAGGTGACCCAACAGGATCAACGCTTGCCATGCTGTATGAGAAAGCTGTTGAGCACGGACTTACCAAAGGGAGAGATGATGTCTTTCAGGCATACGATGGATATATACAAACTATTTATGACAAGACAACCGTAACGCCTGGACTTAAGGAATTGATAATGCGTCTTAAGGAAATGGGGTACATAGTGGGTATTGTTAGTTCGTCGCGAAGATTATGGATAGAGATGGTTTTGAAAAAAATACCATACAGCACTATGTTTGATGTTATTTTTTCACTAGATGAAAGAAATTTACCATCCAAGCCAAGCCCAGTTGGGTATATTGAGGCAATGAAAGAGCTACAAACAACTCCTAAGACAACTATTGTCTTGGAAGATTCCAATTCAGGTATTACTTCTGCAAAAGAGTCTGGAGCTTTTACGATAGCATTTTCTGCTTTTTTGAAAGAAGGATATCAGCAGGTTAAAGCAGATGCGATAGCGAATTCTTTAGCGGATGTAGAAAAAATCGTTAGAGAAAGAGAATCTATTCTTTCTTAATCGTAAGGGCAAAAGGACTTTTAATAGGATTGGCATTTATATCTAGCATTGTAAGAGTTGCACTGTCTACTATTTTGTAATAAGACACCACATGGCTTTGCGAGGTAAGCGCATAGACCTGCATATTGTTTTTTATTTCCTTTTTCCACGTACCTTTTTCGGTGAATGGATCTCCTTTATCTATATAGAGCGAGTGTAATTCGTACGTGTCATTGCCTTTAAGAATAAGTGTTGTCTTAATACCGACGCAATCTGCACAGGGAAGTGTGCCAGTATAGGTAGTGCTAGACGTATCTTTTATATACAGTCCAACAACAAATACAGTAAGTGCTACCAAAAATGCAAAAAGAAAGCGCACAAGAGGAGAGGTTTTCTTAAATGTTTCTTGTACCATGCTCTTACTATTTCATGGGTAAAAAAAGTTTGCAAGTATCTGCTATACTAATTGTATGGACCAACCAACACCTACTCAACCTCAGCCAAAGGCTGATGGGCCTCTGGCCCAAGCTGCACCAGTCGAGCCACAAGCACCCGCAACTCCTCCAGAAAAGCCAATAGAGCCAACTGCACCAGTTCAACCAGCTCAGCCCTCTCAGCCAACTCAACCTATAGAGCCTACGAAAAAAGGAAATTCCATGAAGAAAATGATGTGGGCTTTTTTGGCAATTATTGTACTTGGTTTGGTTGCAGGAGTGTCGTACTACATGGGAATGCAAAAAGGAGAATCTTCACAACTCCAGGCGCTTATGGAAAAAACAAAAGAAAATCTCGCAAAGCAAGCACAACCCACCAATACCCCCAAGCTTAGTCCTACGCCAGACCCAACTGCTTCTTGGTCTGCATACACAAATACAAATCTTAAATATTCTCTCAAATATCCATCTACATTTTCGCCTAACGAAACAAAAGTTGTAGGGTACACGTTCTTTGGAAATCAAATATATGTCTACACATCAAATACAGATCCTCTGCAATGTAAAGGGGATTGCTCAGTAATTCTTGCCACGTCTGCAGCAACTATAAATGGTATGAAGGGAACATATGTTGAGGCTAAACAGGGAAGTGTTGGTGGGAATGTTCCAGGACCAATGCTATGGTATGAGTTTTTACAAAATGGAACCTATTATGTTTTTACATATCAAACACAAGCTCTTGGTTCTGCTCCGGATGAGAAAAATATCTTTAACCAGATGGCTCAGACGTTTAAATTGACAAAATAATATGTTTACATCACTTGCAGCTTTTAGTGGATTTTCTGTAAAAGATTTGTCTAAAGCTAAAAAATTTTATACAGACGTATTAGGTCTTACTGTTGTTGAAGAAAAGGGAATGGGGCTACAGCTAAATTTACCCCAAGGTGGACAGGTTTTTGTGTACGACAAGGCCAATCATGTTCCTGCAACCTACACAATTCTTAATTTTGTTGTAGAAAATATAGACGATGCAGTAGAAGAGCTTACCAAAAAAGGAGTCAAATTCGAGCAGTACCACATGAAGGAAATGCCTCAAGACGAAAAAGGAATTTTACGAGGACTTGCTGCACACATGGGACCAGACATTGCATGGTTTTTGGACCCAGCAGGAAATATTTTTGCTATTCTTCAGGAGAAATAGTCGCGTCTTCGGAAAAGTAATTAAATACATCTTTAGATACCTCAGAAATTCTTTCTGCTGCTGCGTCGGTATCGGTAGAGTTGGATAGGACAACTATAATATAATTGCTTTTTGGCGCGTATACTATGCCAACGTCATGAGTATATGAGTCCAATTCTCCTGTTTTGTGGGCAACCACTACACTGTCGGGCAAGTACTTTGGCAATTTAGAATTAAGTCGTTGCGACTTGAGTAAATCAAGCATTTCCTGAGTATACAATGCATTGGCAAAATGTCCGTTGTAGAGTCTATTTAAAAATAATGCAATGTCGTACGCAGTTGTTGTGGGGTCATTGCCATTTGCCCCAACATGCGATTGTACCAATCCATTATCCCGTAAAAAATTTGCAACACTAGAAAGATTTATTCTTTCTGTAAGAAGAAGAGCTGCATAGTTGTCCGAAATGGTTATCATTTGATTAAGTGCATCTGCAACAGACAGACTTAGTGTGCCGTCTATTTTTTCTGCATAGTCAGGGTCTATCTGAAAAAGCGTATTAAGCTTGGCATAACTTTCGGTAAGTATTTGGTCTTTTTTTAAAGACCCATCCTGAATTTTTTTATACACTGCTGCCATAACCCACAATTTGTACAAGCTGCCCGATTTATAAATGGTATGTTCATTCAAATTATACCCGTCTCCAGACGTAAGATTTTGTATAACAATTCCATAGGACCCTTCTGTACCCGCAAGTGCATTTTGCACTACGCTCCCAAGCTCGCTGTCCTGGGACATGGGAGTAGGAGTGGCAACAGCTAAAGGACTCAGAGTAGAGGAATCAGTCTTTGTCTTAAATTGGTTGGACAGAGTAGACCATACGCAAAAGGTAATTATTCCCACAAGAAGCAGGAAAAGAATTACTCTTCTTTTTTTCGGGGCGCCTGTTGGCATGCGCCTGGCTGCGTAGTCATTCATAGAAATGTGCAATACATACTATATATCTTTTCCACAAAAATTTGTTGGGAAAAATCCGTCTTCGTCATTGCGAGGAGTTCGAAAGAACGGCGTGGCAATCTCGTCTTGTTCGAGCACAGTCAACAACTGTCATTCTGGCTTGCTTGTCGGTCGAAGCCTTGGCGAAGTCCGGTCCAGAATCCCTTCGTCATTGCGCCTGTCCGCCTCTGGAGGAAGGAGTTTGAAAGAACGACGTGGCAATCTCATCTTGTTCGAGCGCAGTCGAGAACATTTGTCATTCTGGCTTGTCCAGAATCTAATCCCTTGTTTTCCATGTAGGGAAGGAGTAAAGTGTATGCAATATGAATCCAGATTTTGAAGAATTAAAGAATATCGATATTCATGCAATAACCTCAAATCCCGATTTGGGTAAATTAAATTTCTCTACTATAGAAGAGACTCTTCAAAAATTTAAGGAGATTTTAATTGAACTTTATGACTTAAATTATCAGAATTCACTTTCCAATAGTGAAGTTAATGTAATCAACGACATTGTAAATCAATATGTCTCCTACATAAAACAACTTCAAGTTTTTGATATTGGTCAATCTGATTCACAAATTAGACATGATGACTTACAAAGGGCAATTTTAAATTACTATAATTCTTCTATTCCTAATCTTAGGCCCTACCTTACATATCTGAGACAAGAAGCAGACAAGGTTTCAGACAAAGCAGATTTACGTGAACAACAAAGAGAAGCAACAAAGGCAAAAAAAGAATTTGATGATTTATCAAAGCAATTAAAGAGTCAAATAGAGACGCTCAATAAACAAAAAAAGGAAGTTGAAACAAAGCATGGCGAAGTTGCAAATAAAATTTTGGCATTACAATTTGATGAGGAAGTGACTAAAAATGAGAAAGAGGCAGGAGTTTGGCTAGGTCTTAGGTCCATTTTCTACCGGACATTAATGGGTCAAGTCGGCTTAAATCTTTTAGCATATTTACTTATTTTTATTTTAGGAGATCAATTGAAATGGCGATATATGCCCTTAAGAACAAAAGAATTTTTTACAATTGCATATGGGATTATTAATTTTTCTTTAATTTCTTTATTATCCTATGGTTTAGCGTTTGCATCCAAAAATTACAGTATCCGAGAAAATCTTGCATCAGTAAATAGACATAGAAAAAACGTAGCCAATACCCTTGAAGATTATCTTGCGACAAAACCAGATTCTGAAGTAGTCTCTCAAATGATAAAGCAGGGAACTGAAGCAATGTTCAAGCATTTACCGTTAGGATTTGTAAATAAAAATGATGGAGCAAAGGATTCGGGACCTGTTTTTGAAGTGTTTAATCCTGTTCAAAAAGTTAACAATCCTTAAACATTAATTCCTACATGATATAATTATTTCGTGCAGATAAGAGAAGCGAGAGAGAGCGATTACGAAGAGATTATGCCTCTTATGAATATCTTTGTTGGGGAAGACAGGTATTCAAGACACGATGGGGATTCGTATAAAAAAGTTTTGCAGAGTCCGACCAATTTTGCATTTGTCGTAGAAGACAAAGGAAAAATAATTGGCTTTGTTACCTCGTCTATCCGCACTATTATTCGCTATCCCAAACCAATTATGGAATTGGACGAATTATTTGTTGTGGAGGAGTATCGAAAACAGGGAATAGGAAAGCAGCTTATCGAAAAAATAGAAAGTTTGGCCAAAGAAAAAGACTGCCATCGCATGTACATTGCATCTGCAGACAGATTTACTACAGCACACAAATTCTACGAAGGATTAGGCTATACCAAATACGGCTACCACTTCTACAAAAACTTCTAGGTAGTAGTTACTTATCTTCTCAATACGTCCTTTTTTTCAACACGTCCTTTATATCAATCCATCCTTGTATTGAGTCTGGTATACCGGTATACTGGACTCAAGTATGCCAAGAGCTTCTAGAAGACCAGTTAATAAGAATGTTTTGGAGGAGATTCAAGATACCTTTTCCTATCTTATTTCTTCACTTGCTTCTCCGAAAGATATTCAAACATTCTTTGACTCATTTCTCACTGAGGAGGAGAAAACCATGCTTACAAAAAGACTTATGCTTCATCTTATGATTGAGAATAATTATGATCCAATGGAAATAATGAGTGCATTATCTTTAAGTAAAGACACCATTAATAAGCACAAGCATATTCTTTTGCGAGAAAACACGATGTATAAAGACATTATTGCCAAAATTACTAAGAGAAAAAAGACAAAAGCGTTTTGGGAAAAAATTGAGAAAGCTTTCCGACCGCTAGAACTTGCTTTAGATGCTAAAACAAATATGAAAGCGCGGGCAAAATTTTTATCTGGAGATTACGAATAAATCCTCTTACCAAATTTACAAGAAATTTTAAGCTATTGGTTACGCATTTCTTACTTCTTCCTTTTTTCTTTCTTATCCCTTCGAGTTACTGTTGTTAAACAATATGATTTTAGAAAGGAGGGTACACATATGATGGATAAATCTTCATGGAAAATGGAATGCTGCGAAGAGCACGAAATGTCTAGAGAGCATTTAGAAAATAAAAAGAAAATGCTTGAAGAAAAATTACAATGGGTTGAAGAAAGACTCAAAGAAGCAAAGTAATAATTTACATACTTACTTCTTTTTTAAAATGTGCTACGTTAAAGATACGTGAAATTATTCAAATTATTAGCAGGTATTGCGTGTCTTGTCGTACTCTTTATTTTTCGTCCAGAAGTTGCTTTTGCAGGCAATCCACCAGATGCTGGATTTTCTAGTCTTAGCGCAAATCAAGTACCTGCAGATGGAAATACCCAGGCAACTGTTACCATTACGCTGCATGACAGTGGGAATGTTGCGCTTACCGGGGATACAGTAAGTATTTCTGCACCTGGAGACGGGTCTGCCGTTATTTTGCCAACATCTACAACACTTGATGGGTCTGGGCAAGCCACATTTACTATTACATCAACAACTGTGGGTACAGATGCAATTACGGTAACAGATACCACAACAAGTACCACGCTTGTTGCATTGGGAAATGTTGTTTTTGGAGCTGTCCCAACATCTGCAAATCCGCAAAACCTTTCCGATGGTGCTGGTGGCAGTGCAGGTTGTAAGGACTCAGCGCCTACAGAAGCACCCAATTTATACCAAATAGTTGTTGCCAAGACCAGCGTAACACTTTTCTTTGCTCCACCAAATACGTCCTTTGATGGATTTATTATTTCCTATGGCACAACATTTGCTGCAAATACCTATACAACGCGTTTTAGTCAGAGCGCAACAGGAGGTGCAGTGAGATATACTATTAACGATTTAAATCCCAAAACAATGTATTACTTTAAAGTGCAAGCAACCAGTGGATGTGCAGTTGGTCCAGCATCGGGAGTACTGAGTACACAAAATACTACCAACTCTTCGAAGCTCTTGGAGGCAGGGCCTGGTAATATATTATTTATTGGGGGAATGGGGGGACTCTTCTCTATTCTTATTGGTATTGCTCTTTTTGCATTTCTCTAATGCCCAAAAAATCGATTAAAAATAAATTGAATATATTCCTCAACAATATTTACTGTGCTTGCCCCTAAGACATCACGCGTTTTGTAATATGCAACTTTTGCAATTCTGGCTATAGCGTCTGGACTTCCTGTATTGGTAAATACAACTAAAATAAAAGGATCGTTAGGCTTGTATATAATTCCTCCATCGTGATAATAGGGGGGTAATGTACCTGTTTTGTGGGCAATTTCTATATGTTGAGGCAAAAGAGACGGGATTGCATCGTCTATTTTTTGCTGCTTAAAAATTGCCAGAATTTCTTCTGAATCTGCAATTTTCCCTTCATATAAAAGGCCAAATAGCTGGCCAAAGTCGCTTGCAGTTGTTTTATTCGATTGACGTCCGGGGATAGATGCATCTATGGCATATTGATCACTCGTAAGGCTTAATTTTTCTCCAACAATTGTGTCATCTAATCCTAATTTTCTCAAAGCCGTAGTAATATTTCGTCTGTCCAAAACATCAAGTAATGTATTGTAGGCTGTATTATCACTCTGAACAATCATTGCAGAGATAAGCTCGCGAATTGTTGCTTTTACGCCTGCTCTGAGTGGTTGATACCCAGAGGATTCTAATTCTGTAGGGACAACATTCCCATCTTTAATTGTTACTCTGCTGTCAAAGTTGATAAGTCCTAAATCTCGTTGTCGAAATGCCTCTACAACAACATATGCCTTCACAGTACTAGCTGGATTCCAAGACCGGTTTGGATCGATTGTTACCTCGTATCCGCTTTTTAAATTTTTATAGTAAAGACTAACGTTGTATGATGCTCCCAATGTATCTATCTCTTCTTGTAAAAGATTTTGTAAATTAAGACGTTCTACTTCATTTGCAGATAATGTTGGAGTACTATTTTTTGTATTCTGCACAGGAAGGAGCGGTAGTTTACCTAAAATATATTTTGGAGCTATGTAGAAAATAACAACCAACAAAAAAGCAATTGTTAAAAGTATAAATATTGATATTCTTCTTGTCATACGTGTTTATTCCAAATCTGTAGTAGAGACAATAGCATGGGGGAAGATTTTTTTAATCTCTTCAATGCTGCGTGTACTCAAATGTGTGTTGGTGAGATATATGCTTTGTAATTTTTTTAGACGGGAAATTTCTGGGGGATAGGTGCTAATTGGATTGTTGGAAAGAGATACATCTTTTAAATTGGATAGGTTGGAGATTTCTTTTGGAAATACGGAAATTTGATTATTGCGTATATTCAATATAACAAGATTGGTAAGTTTTTGAAATGTTGGAGGGAGGGAGGACAACATATTGTCAGCAAGACTCACTGTGGTTAGATTGGAAAGATTCGCAATTTCGGGCGGTACAGTTGTGAGATGATTATTGCCTAGATACAAGTCTGTAAGACTGGTGAGAGATCCTATTTCTGCAGGTAAAGAATATAATTGATTGTCCCGTATTCCCAAAATTTTTAATTGTTTTAAATATTTAATTTGTTTGGGAATTTGCTGTATTCTATTATTTCGTAAAGATAATACTTGTAGTTGTACTAAATTTCCAATTTCTGGCGGCAGGGAAGTGAGTAGGTTATTTCGTATGGTGAGTATTTGCAAATCTTTTAAATTTCCAATTTCTGCAGGGAGATTAGTCAGTTGATTATCATCCAAGCGAAGCTCGATAAGATGTGATAATTTCGTAATTTCCTTTGGAAATGTCTTCAGTCCTTGGTATGAAAGGTCCAGTTTGCAGGTACTATTCACTTCAATGAGTGCGTCATCCAAATTGTCGTACAATTTTTCGTTGGAGCAGTGTGTTTCTTTGAGAGTAGGAGTGGCTGGAGTAGATGTTGGGAGAAATCCTGGTATGTATGTATGCGTTACATCTCTAAAAGCATATCCGAGAAAAAAGATACCTATAAAAATTACAATCGGAAATAAAACTTTTTTTACCTTCACACCTCATTGTTGTCACGCTGTCATAGCCTTGTCAATAACATTTCCAAGTAAGACTCGATTTCTCTTAAATTTTGCTATACTTTCTTTGCAGAAATGATTCCACTCAAAAATAAATGGATAGTACTTTTTTTCCTAGTTGGTGTAATCGTTTTGTTGGTTGTTAACAAAAATGCGTCACAAAAAATAGTACCCACCCTCTTGCCACAGATACAACAAATTCCATTTAAAGAGTTAACTATTCCATATCTTCGAGAGAAAAAATATCCCAGTGTTTTGGGAAGTCTCACAGAAGATTTTACCGGGAGTAATTACACAGCATATCTCACGCAGTACACTTCGGAAAATCTAAAAATTAACGCAATACTTACTAAGCCAACTGGAGATATGCCAAAAGGTGGGTGGCCAGGAATTATTTTTATTCACGGATATATTCCGCCCACACAATATGTTACCGATGGGGCAGCATACAGTGCATATGTAGACTATTTAGCAAAAAATGGATTTGTTGTATTTAAAATAGATCTTCGAGGTCATGGGAATTCCGAAGGGGAAGCAGGTGGGGGATATTATGGTGCAGATTATGTTACCGATGCACTCAGTGCCTATACCGCTCTACAAGGTTCGGGATTTGTGAATCCAAAAAGAATTGGACTCTGGGGACATAGTATGGCAGGGAATATTGTTATGCGAAGTTTTGCTGCACATCCTTCAATTCCTGCTGTAGTTATTTGGGCAGGTGCAGTCTATTCGTATGTAGACCAAACAAAATATGGACTTAATGATAATAGCTACCATCCGCCAGCTCTTTCTGCTAATCAGCAAAATAGAAGACGGCTTCTTTTAGAAAAAGTTGGAAGTCCTAGTGCGAAAAGTGTTTTTTGGCAGCAAATGGCACCAACAAGTTATCTCAAAGACCTAAAAGGTGCAATACAAATTCATCATGCAGTGGATGATACTGTTGTAAATATTGGATATAGTAGGGATTTGGTAGCACTTCTAGATAAGACGTCTGTTGTACATGAATTTTATGAATATCCGAGTGGAGGGCACAACATTTCTGGTGAAAGTTTTAGCGTAGCAATGCAGCGGACTGTAGATTTCTTTAAAAAATACTTGCCATAGTCAGTGGATTTTACTTTGTCTGGTATAATAGTAAGAATGGAAAGAGTAGGCAGGATTTATATAGCAGGATTTGTTAGTGCACTTATTCTTATTCCTGTTGTCTTAGGACTTTTCCGCAATACTCCAGCAGTACTCTCTGCACAAATACATATATCTCCTACGCCCACCCATTCGACAAGCTCAGGGTCTTCGACTCCAACTTCAACACCCACACCTACTCCAAGCCCCACATCAACTCCGACTCCCATTCCAACTGCAACGCCAACACCTTCTCCAAGTCCAACCCCAATTCCTACAGCCAATCCACAAAATGATGCTGTATGGGAGCAACTTGCACAGTGTGAATCGCATGCCAATTGGGCAGCAGATACAGGTAATGGATATTATGGAGGACTCCAATTTAATCAAAGCGCATGGGAAAGTGTAGGCGGTACTGGTAAACCATCTGTTGCAAGTAGAGATGAGCAAATTGCAAAAGGAAAATTATTGCAAGCCGCTCGTGGGTGGTCTCCGTGGGGAGCATGCAGTAAGCAGTTGGGGCTGCAGTAATTTCTTTACATTTCTCTTACGTATTTTTATATCCTCTTTCATGCTTTCTTATCACGATGAAAAAGTTGCATAAGAAAGAAGGTGATACAAATGGCAAGCAAAAAACAATCAGATGCTGCAAAGAAAAATATTAAAAAGGCTCAGCAGGCATGGAAAAAAATGACTTCGCGACAACATTCGCTTGCACAACCTCAAGGAAAATCAAGAAAAAGGCCAGGTGAAGTTGGAGAAGGTATGTATTTTCGAGTTGTTGTAAGACCAAAAAGTGAATTTGTCACCTTTAGAAATCATGACGTTGGAAGAAAAGGCGGGGCCTTACAGCGTTTAGCAGGGAAAAGACAAAGTGGATCGTGGGATACTCAAGCATGGCTTATTAATAAAAAATCCGCACATATACAGGGTGACATCCTTGTTGCAGATAGTCATGATGTGCAAGATTTATTAGACACTCTCGGGTCAAAGCCAGTGCATGTCAAAGGTGATATTTTTAAAGCAAAAGATAGACCAAATATTCCGGAAAAAGAAAAGCCAACTCTTGCACAGCGGAAAGCAAGATTGGAAAATATAGAAAAGGCACAACACGCTCGATGGAGAAGTGGTATGTCGAGTCATCAGGTGTAAAATGGAGGTGATTGTATGATACGAAAAATAAAAGGAGGATATCGGGTAGTCTCGGAAAAGGGGCGAAATATGGGTACCTACAAAACAGAAGAAGAAGCAAAAAAGCGTCTTCGACAAATTGAATTCTTTAAGCATCAAAAAAAATAAAGGAGGTGATTTCTTTGGACCCAACAGAAGAATTACATAAAAGAATAAAAACCCTTCGTGACGATTTACGAGCGCATGGAGAGAAGGTGGAAGACCCAAAATGCGCTGCGCTCTGTGAGACAAGCGCGGAAGTTATGGGAGGACTCGAAGAGGCATTTGATCACTTTCTTCATAAAAGTGAAAAAGCATGGCAATAACATATAATAGATATTTTCCATAATTTCTTTATGAAGCCTCTTCTGTTTGCTGCAGAAATTTTTATTATTGGTGTTAATCCCCATGCCCTTCTTCGAAATAATACATAATTTTTTCTGCTATAATCTTCCCATGAACTTATCTGTTGGAATTGTTGGATTACCCAACGTTGGCAAGTCTACGCTATTTAATGCGCTTCTTAAAAAACAGCAGGCGTTGGCTGCGAATTATCCTTTTGCAACTATCGAGCCAAATGTTGGCATTGTTGCTGTGCCAGATTCTCGCCTGGAAAAACTTGCAGAAATTACCAAAGAAGAAGAGAAAATGTCTGATTTGCCACCATTAAAGCCAGCAACCGTAGAATTTGTCGATATTGCAGGACTTGTTAAGGGAGCAAGCGAGGGGGCAGGGCTGGGAAATAAATTCCTTTCTCATATTCGAGAAGTAAGTGTAGTTGCTCATGTGGTCCGGGCATTTACCGATGAGAATGTTATTAAAGAAGGAGCAGTAGACCCCAAGACAGATTATGAGGTAATTAATATGGAACTAATGCTTACCGACTTGGCAAGTGTGAATAAAGCACTTGAGAATAGAAAAATGGAGCCAGGGAAAAAGATAGTCTTGGAAAAAGTACAAAAAAGTCTTGAGCAAGCAGTGCCAGTCCGTTCGGTTATATTAACAGAGGAAGAACAAGAACAGATTAAAGACCTATTTATGCTATCTAACAAGCCAGAGTTGGTTGTCCTTAATGTGAGTGAAAAAGATTATAACCCAGAAGGAATAGAAAGAATAACGAAAGAATATAAAGAGATCCTGAAACAAGTTCAGGATGATAACTTTGTAGTCATTTGTGCACAAATAGAGTCAGAGCTTGCAGGGCTTTCTGAGGATGAGCAAAAAGAATACTTAAAAGATTTGGGATTGGAGAAATCAGGTCTAGAAAGACTTATTCAAAAAGCATATCAACAGCTAGGTCTTATTAGTTTTCTTACTTGTGGAGAAAAAGAAGTGCGGGCTTGGACAGTCCAGAAAGGGTCAAGTGCACCACAGGCAGCAGGGGAGATTCACACTGATTTTATTAAGAAATTTATTAAAGCAGAAGTAGTCGCTTTTAACGATTTCGTAGAACAGAATGGTTGGAAAGGTTCAAGAGAACACGGTAAAGCAAGGTTAGAAGGGAAAGAATACGTCATGAAAGATGGGGACGTTGTAGAATTTAAGATAGGCAGCTAATATCCTCTTCTGTCATTAGCATTTCGATTCAACTGACCATAGGTACCATTAGGATCTACTGGAATATGATGCAGGTCAACTTTATGATGTGGTCGTACTGTTCTGGGGTCGGGTTCCATTCGTCCTTTTTGATCTGCTGGGCGAGGAGGTCTTTGTTGATGTCTGTAGCTACGAACGCTTCTTGGTTTTCTCTTTGGGGCTTCTGTTGGACTTTCTACTACTCGTTGTGTCATTACTCACATTCTACAAGCTTTCACTTTCTTGTCAATGGGGCACTTCCTACTTGTTTGTGCCTCAGATTCATGCTAAAATATCTCCATGCGTAGCTACGAAATCGTTTTGGTTGTAAAGACAGGCTCTGACACCGAAAGAAAGAAAATTGTCTCTTTTGTTACAGACCTTCTTAAAGGAATGAAAGTTGTTAAGGAAGAAGATTTGGGAAGTAAAGCACTTGCGTACAAAATAAAGCACGAGCTTTCCGGACATTTTTACAATCTTACAGTCGAAGGAGACATGATTCCTTCGGATTTTGAGAAAAAAGTACTAGAAAATCAAGCAGTGTTACGACATTTGGTACTGAGAAATAACTAGATATGGCACGAAGTCTTAATAGAGTACAACTTATTGGTAATCTTACACGCGATCCAGAATTGCGATACACGCCATCTGGAACAGCAGTTGCAACATTTGGGATTGCAACCAATAGAAGTTGGACAACCGATACAGGCGAAAAAAAAGAAGAAGTAGAATTTCATAAAATTGTTGCTTGGAATAAATTAGGAGAGTTGTGTAGTCAACTTCTTGCTAAGGGACGAAAAGTATATGTTGAGGGAAGACTTGCATACAGAAAATACACAAATAAAGATGGTGTAGAAAAAGATACAACAGAAATCGTCATTGATGATATGATGATTCTTGACCCAAAAAGAGATGGAGCAAGTACATACCAGGAGACGTCAAGTGAGCCAAAGACAGAAGCACCAGTTGCAGAAAAACCAGCAAAGGCTGCAGCAGCAAAAGAAGAGCCTAAGTCGGCACCAGCAGATCAAGGAATGAGCGCAGAAGATATAGCAGACGATATACCATTCTAGCTAAATGAAAAAATAAAAAATAAAAAGGAAAAAATATAAGTAAAGTACCATAATTTTACATTTTAAATTTTTAATTAATATTTATGCCAAAAAAACAAACATCACAAAAAAGAATTAAAAAAACAGTAGTTCCACGAAATTGCCCTTTCTGCAAAGATGGGGCCAATCCTAATTTCTTAGATACCAAGCAATTGGAAAAATACATCACAGAGCGTGGTAAGGTAATTAGTGGTGCACGTACAGGTCTTTGCAGTCTTCACCAAAGACGAGTGGCAACAGCCATTAAAAGAGCACGACATCTCGCACTTCTTCCATTTGTCCAAAGAGTCTAATTTTCTCCATGCCAGATCCTATCGAAAACGCCAAAAAAGGACCTACACCAAAGGTATCCAATCTCGAAATATTAAGAGGTCTTGCACGAGGACAAAGTCCAGAAGAAATTGCAGCCATAGGAGGCTCAACATCAAAAGCCATTCGCGAGAGAATAAGAAGAAATCCACAACTACACCATGCATTTGAGAATTATAGAGAGCGCGTAAAAGGGGACAGAAGTCAAGAGGCTAGACGAGAACGAGCTACGGGAGACGCGCTTGGCGTTGTGGCAGATAGAAGAGGAGTTTCAAAAAAAACTGCACAAAGACATGAAAGAGCTGCGAAGCTTCCTCCACGTAGACCCGGACCACCAAAAGGAAGAAAACAAACATAATTTTTATGTTAGTGTAATTTTCCAGTGGACAATTTGGACAGATTTCTGTACAATTTTTTTATGTCCTTTTCCCGTCTTCGACTTGTTGTTATTTTTCTCATCATCTTTTTTGCTGGATATTACTTAGGTACGCAAAAGGTAATACTCGACTGGAAGCATTACAAGCCAAATATTACTGTAGTTAATAAAGAGCCTCCAAGTAGTGCCTCACTTGTAGACTTTGGTCTTTTCTGGAATGTGTGGAATAAATTAACCAGCAATTACTACGACCAAAAAGCTGTAGATCCGCAAAAAATGTTATATGGAGCAATTTCTGGAATGGTGAGTGCTGTTGGAGACCCATATACGATGTTTTTACCTCCAGTTGCACAGAGTAATTTCCAACAGCAAATGGCAGGTCAATTTACGGGTATTGGTGCAGAATTAGGTCTGAAGGACAGTAAAATTATCATTGTTGCACCACTCGATGGAAGTCCTGCGCAGAAAGCAGGAGTTAAGACAGGGGACACCATTGTTGGTGTCGATGGGAAATCTGTAGATGGGTGGACGTTACCACAAGCTGTAGAAAAAATCCGAGGTCCAAAAGGAACACAAGTCACCATAACCTTTCTTCATAAAGATGCTAAGACACCGGTCGATATTACCATTACCAGAGATGTTATTACGGTAAAAAGTGTCGTGGGTTGGGTGAAAAAGGCAAAAGATGTTGAGGGAGTAAATCTTAAGGATAGCAAGTTGGCAGATACGTCTGTATTGTATATTCGACTTTCACAATTTGGAGACAATACCAATGCGGATTTGGAAAATATTGTTAAATCATTTGTGCCTCAGGTAAGTGACGGTACTGTAAAGGGCATTGTCTTGGATTTACGCAACAATCCAGGAGGATATCTTACTGATGCAACGTATGTTGCTGGAGAATTTTTACCCGAAGGGACATCAGTTGTTATGGAAGAAGAGGCAAGTGGTAATAGGACAACCCTTTCGGTAAATAGAAAAGGCGCATTGGTCAACAGTCTTCCAGTGGTTGTGATAATAAATAAAGGGTCTGCGTCTGCATCAGAAATTGTCTCTGGAGCACTCAGAGATAATAAGCGAGCAAAATTAGTGGGAGACACATCTTTTGGAAAAGGCACAGTCCAGGAAGCACTTGACTTGGGTGGAGGAGCAGGGTTACATGTAACGATTGCAAAATGGCTTACCCCAAATGGAACCTGGGTAGGACGAGGAGTAAATGGAGATGGACTGAAGCCAGATGTTGCAGTAAGTCTTGACGACAAAGATCCATCTCATGATACCCAGCTAGAAAAAGCTATCCAAACAGTACTTCAATAACCACAAAATCCATCTTGACAACGTATCTTTTTGTATCCTATAATATAGTCATGTCAACCCCAGAGAAAAAAATTGATGGACCAGAGAGACACGGAGTTGTTGAGGAAGTTGATCTTGGAGGAGTTGTAGATGCCCGTGAGAAAATAGGGGGTATTGGTCCAAGAGAACCTATTCCAGGACCAGTAGCAGAGCCATTTCCCCATGCATATCCAAAAAGTACAAGATTGCCACGTTTTACTGTTCCAACCCGGGATCCAAAACAAGGTAATACCCCAGGTGGCAACTAAATCCTTCTTGCTATCATTTCTCTTTTCCTAGTACACTAAATATATTATGACGCGCGAGCGTTTATTGGTACGTGAAAAAGAGAAGAAGAAAGAGCCGCTATTCTCTCTGTATTCTCATAATTTAAGCACAGCAATTCTTACCCGCGAAGGGAAGAGTCCATTGGGAGATACAATACCCGATGTGTATCTGTCGTCTTTTCAAAAAGGGTCACGGGCAGATAGAAGTGCCGAAAATACTTCTCAAGCAAATTTTGGATTGCAAATGCGCACATGGTTGGGTGCAGAAGAAGGAAAGCCTGGGATAGCAACATGGGTAGAAAAGCAAGAAGATCCAGAAGTTGTTGGTATGCTTACGCATGTTGGTCTTAAGGGTACACCAGAAGATCTTCGTGAAGGCTTGCAGCAAGACAATGTACAGCATCTTATTAGTGTTATTAATACCAACTTACAAAAAGTTGGACAACCTCCTTTTTCTCTGGAAGGACTTGCAGATCCTGGCGCAGAGGCATATGCCAGGTCTCTTATTTTTTACGCAAATTATCTTAATCCCGAAGGCAATGCAACCGATGCGACAAGAAATCTTATAGACATGTTAGTAGACGCAGCATATAAAGAAAGTAATGGAAATGTTGACGATACTCTTACAAGACTTCAAAAAATTGCACCCCTTTTGCAAGTAACAGGGAAAGAAAGTCAGCATGTTTTGGCAGCACTCATGGTTGCTAAGACACATGCTATCGGAGCAGGAGACAAGCTTCGTGACATTACCATGCAAGATATGCAACTAAAAGATGAAGAGCTGGAAGTACTTGATTTTCTCAATTATCATGCAGAAGAGCCAGAAGAAGTGAGAAGGGAATTAGGTGTGCCATATAATGTCACAGAAATCTTGCAAGGAGTTACCCCCGAACCAACGCCAGGTCACAAATATTGGATAGAAAAAGATATTCCTGCAGACTTTGCAGCAAGTCTTCCAAGAGAAGAGTTAGCAGGGCTCGAGCAGAAAAAATCTTTTTTTGTTTTTGATAAAGACACAAAAGAAATAGATGTCAATCCAGACGCATTCGACCCAATATATGCCTTAGAAAAAGACGAGCGCCGTCTTAATACAGGACATGAAACACATTATATGTCGCAATTGTTGGCAATGTCTGCAGCATCTGCGCCAACGCCAGAGAAACAAGCAGCGCTTTTTAAAGCATTGGGAGAAACAATTTTGCGTGCACATGTAGCAAATCCAGAGCTTGTCCAGCAGTTTTTATTAGCTCAACCCCCAGAGTCGCGAGAGCAATTTGCAGATAACGATTATGCCTTTGCCCACCCACTTATAAACGAGCATTATCAGCAATTAGAAATGAATGCAGATTTGGATTTTCAAGAAAAATTTGGAAAACCACATACACTTGCAACTTTGCCTACCCCAGAAGAGAAGGAGTTTGTTGACAATAGAGCGCAGGAAATACTTGCTCAACAGCTAGAATTTGAGACAACTCTTTTAAGAGATTTTGCACAATATCCCGAAAGACAGCTAGCTATGGAAGTAATTCCCGCTCAAGGAGAAAACTTACTCCAACAATTTACTCTTCATATAAATATTCCTGAAACAGTAGAGGCATGGCGTCCGCGTATTGTTGCTCTTCAAGAAGCTTTGCGCCAAGAGCCGCTTACGCTTACCCTTGAGCAAATGGGGCAAATAGACTTTTTGTCCCACAGTATCAATATACCAAAAGTCACAGCACTTCTTCGTAATGATGCGCCAGAAGGGCAAAACCAATACACTAAAGTATCAGACGAATTCGCAGCGCATGTTGTAGAGTCATCCGTAGCCAAGGCTGAGATATCCAACGAAGACACAACTATGCAGCTTGGAGACTTTTTCCAAAGATTTCATGCTCTTGACGCTATACCCCCAGATACTACTGCTCAAAGAAACGAGATTGCTATTGGTGACGCAACAAAAATGAGACAGTTTTCTACAGAAACAGTCGGTGTTAATCAGTATCAAATTCTCAATGAAAGAGGAGAGCTGGATATATTTTCTCCGGAAGATGCTGTACGCGATCCATTTCTTACAGTCCTTATGCAAGACAAGAGTATATCTAAATTTGTTTATTCCACCTTTGCTAAGACAGGACTTCCTTACAATACACTTCTTGCATATGTTATAGAAGCAGCAGCAACTCCCCAACAGCAGGAGATTCTTTTTAGAAATCTTTTTCTCCAAGTTGCCCATATGTATTCAGAAAATAAAGACTTACGAAAGAATGTGTACGAGTATGTAGAAGGTCTCAATACCAATCCTCTTGGAGAAAGAGAGGATGCAGAGCGTCTTTTTGGTAACGACCAAAAAACATTGGAAAGGTTAGAGCAGCTATCGGCAAAGCTCACAAATAATGAAAAACTTGCCAAAGAAGACATGCAAGATATGGGATTGTATTCACTACCATTTAATTTGCAGCACATTGCCCAGCATATGCAATTTGTCTACAAAATTCATCAGGCAAGCTAGGATTAACATTCATAGAGCAATGACTTGTTAAATAGATAAAAATTTGCTACTATTTTTTCTGCCTCTATGCGAAAGGTTGCATATCTTCTTATACTTCTTTTGGCTCTCTTGGGAGCATGGACTCTTATTGACCAGTACTCTCCTGTATTACTTACTAAGCTGCATATTCCAGTTGTCAAAAAAGCACCACAAAATCAGCAAATACAAATAGTTACCGAAGAGTCTGTGACAATAAATGTAGTAAAAAAAGTGAGTCCATCTGTGGTAACGATTGTTGCTCAAAATACTGCTCCCCAACAAACATTTGATTTTGGACCTTTCTCTTTCTTTGGTAATTCTCTTCAGCCCAATCAAGAGCCTACTCCTCAGAGTATTGGATCTGGATTTATTGTTGATGCGAGTGGGCTTGTTGTTACTAACAAGCATGTTGTCTCGGATACAAATGCTACCTATCAAGTAGTTACCGATAACAACAAAAAATATACTGTATCAAAAGTCTACAGAGATCCATTAAATGATATTGCAATTCTTAAAATAGATTCCAATCAAAATATAGGAAATTCATTAACGCCTGTTGTTATGGGTGATTCATCTCATCTTCAGGTAGGAAGTTATGTTATTGCTATTGGAACAGCACTCGGGGAATTCAGGAGCACAGTAACAACAGGTGTTATTTCTGGGTTAGGACGGGGAATTACTGCAGGGGATGAGTTTGCAGGATATGTAGAAAAATTAGACAATGTTATCCAAACCTCTGCAGCCATAAGTCCGGGAAATAGTGGAGGACCACTCGCAAACTCTTCAGGGCAAATTATTGGAATGAATACAGCGGTAGCTGCCTCGGGACAGAATATTGGTTTTGCCTTACCGGTGAATGTTATTAAAGATTCTTTAAATAATTTTAATCAAACAGGACAATTCAATAGACCATATCTTGGTATTGCCTATAAAACAATAAGTAGAGCAGTTGCTTTGCTTAACGATGTCCCGGAAGGAGCATATGTTGAGACGGTAATTCATGGCAGCCCTGCAGATATTGCAGGAGTGGAGGTAGGAGATATAGTGACTAAAATAGATGGAATAAGATTATCTGGGGGGACAGAATTGACAAGTGTACTGCAAAAGAAAAAAATAGGAGAGAGGGTTGCTCTTGAGATTTGGAGAGACAGCAAAACGATTACACTGGCGATACCCTTGGCAGCAGCTCCAGAACAGTAGAGAGCTTGGGATTTAGCTAATAATTTGAGATAATACCCAGTGTGATGAATATACAGAATAATGTTGTTCTTGCTCCTTATACAACATTTGGCATTGGAGGACCTGCGGATTTTTTCGTTGTCGTAGCAACACTAGACGAGTTAAAAGAAGCAATTGCATATGCCAAGACAAATGCTCTTTCATATTTCCTTTTAGGAACAGGTGCAAATATTCTTGTAGGAGATAAAGGGTTTCGGGGGCTTGTTATTAAAAATGAGACAAAAGCATATCGCTTTGATGGTAATATACTTACCGCCCAATCTGGTGCAACAGTGGCAGATCTTATTCAACTTTCCAAAGAGCGTGGTCTTTCAGGGCTTGAGGATTTTGCAGGTATTGTCTCAACAGTCGGAGGAGCTTTGTGGCAAAATTTGCATTTTTTAAGTAGCGACAGAAGTAAAACAGCCTTTATCGCAGATATCCTGCAATCAGCAACAGTATTACATGAAAATGGGGAGAGTGAAGAAGTTGATGCGTCATATTTTCAATTTGGCTATGACAAAAGCATTCTTCACGCGAGTAAGGACGTTGTCCTTTCTGCAACATTCAAATTAGTCCTTAAAGATGTAGAAGAAATCCAAAAAACCATTGACGAAAATATTCTTTGGCGTAAAGAAAAACATCCACTGCATGCAGAACAGTGCTCTGCGGGCTCGATATTTAAAAAAATAGAGGAATTTGGGGCAGGGAGGCTTATTGAAAAGGTAGGACTAAAAGGCAAGCAAATCGGTGGAGCTCAGGTGTCCACGGTGCATGCTAACTTTATTGTCAACACCGGAGGTGCAACTGCAAAAGATGTACGGGATTTAATAACACTTATTCAAGCAATTGTAAAAAAGGACTTACAGCTTGATTTACAACCAGAAATTAGCTTTGTTGGAGAATTCTAGATATATGGTACAATTTATTGTAGATATATGAGACTGTCTGTTGTTATTCCCGCTTACAACGAGGAGAAATATATCGGCGCATGTCTTGAAAAGTTAATAACAGAAGCAGGGGAAGATATTTTTGAGATTATTGTTGTTGATAATGCCTCTACAGACCGCACCAGTGCTGTTGCAAAAAAATTTAAAGGAGTTAAGGTTATTCGAGAAGAGAGAAAAGGTCTTACACGCGCACGTCAAGCTGGTCTTCTTGCTGCAAAAGGGGAGCTTGTTGCTTATATAGATGCAGATACCCATATTAAGCCGGAATGGTTTCATAAAGTGCATAAAGAATTCGAAAGAAATAAGCGCTTAGTTTGTCTTTCTGCACCATATAGTCTGTATGATGTGTCCAAGTGGAAACGTGTTGCCATGTGGTCGTATTGGAATTTTCTTGCATATCCAACGTATGCACTTCTCATGCGTTACATGGTACTTGGTGCCAATTTTGTTGCAAAAAGAAGCGTGCTTTTAAAAATTGGCGGGTTTGATGAAAGCATAGAATTTTATGGGGAAGATACCGATATTGCCAGAAGGCTTCATAAAATTGGTAAAGTAAAATTTTTGCGTAAATCAATGGTAGATAGTAGCCCTCGAAGAATGGAAGCAGAAGGATGGTTGCGTATGGGATTTAAATATGGCTTTAATTTTGTCTCCGAAATACTTATGCATAAGCCTCTTCATCAGGAATACAAAGACCACCGCTAGCGCAACGCGCTAGAATTTCCAATACTACCAATTTCCAATTTCAAATAATCCAATAAGTTGCTACAATACATACACTGTCCATGGGAAGCATTTTTTTTGAAATTACCATAGTCTTGTGTCTTACGGCTCTTATCGCCATAATTTTTCGTCTTCTGAGACAGCCTCCAATGCTTGCATATATTCTTACGGGAATGTTAATTGGCCCTTTTGCATTTTTCCATATAAATAATTTAGAAGTCCTTAAGAATTTCTCAGAGTTGGGTATTACATTGCTTTTGTTTCTTTTAGGCCTAGAATTACAGCTAAGAGACTTGCGTCCTGTTGGGAAAGCAATTATTACCGCAGGTACTGCACAAGTATTTCTTACTGGGGCACTTGCATTTGGAGCAAGTATTTTGCTTGGATTTCCATTACTCTCCTCTTTTTATATAAGCGCTGCACTTACTTTTTCCAGCACAATTATTGTTGTTAAGCTTTTGTCGGATAAAAAAGACCTGCACTCGCTCTATGGAAAATTATCCATAGGACTTCTTCTTGTACAAGACTTTTTTGCTATTTTACTTCTTATTCTTCTTTCGGGGTATAAGCCTGTGGACAATCCATTACTCATCTTGCAATCGTTTGCTCTTATTCTTTGCAAGACAGTTATTATTTTTACTGTTATTGTTAACTTAAGTAGGGTAGTGTTGCCAAAGCTTATTCATAGAATTGCTCGCTCCCAAGAAACACTTTTCCTTTTTTCCATAGCTTGGGTATTTGGTATTTCGGCACTGCTAGCATCTCCATTTATTGGATTTTCTATAGAGATTGGCGGATTTTTGGCAGGTATTGCATTAGCAAATTCTGTAGAAAATTTTCAAATTGCAGCAAAAATTCGTCCTCTTCGAGATTTTTTTGTAACTATCTTTTTTGTTTTCTTAGGCATTCAGATGAGCTTTGGTAATTTAGGACAAATAGTAATACCTGCACTTCTTTTATTCCTTTTTGTTTTGCTTCTTAAGCCTGTTATTATTATGTTTCTCACAGGACTTTTAGGGTATAGAAAAAGGACATCATTTTTTACCGGGAGTGCATTAGCACAAGTGTCGGAATTCTCACTTATTATTGTGGTCCTCGGACAAAAAGCAGGACAAATTCCAGAAAGTATTGTAAGTCTTGTTACACTTGTTGCAATACTTTCTTTTGCAACATCTCCGTACATTATTACCCATGCCAATAGCACGTATAGAAGAATTGGCAAGTGGTTGTCATTTTTTGAGTTGAAAGGACCGAGTAAAGAAGCGCTTCAAGAAGAGGTAGAATTTGCAGATCATATTCTTATTATTGGAGGAAGACGAATGGCGGAGACAATTCTTGAAAGTCTTAAATCTACAAAAGAGCAGGTTGTTGTAGTGGACTTCGATCCTGACACCATTAAAAAATTGCAGGACAATGGAATAACAACTATTTTTGGAGATATTGTCGATCCAGAAATTCAGGAAAGAGCAGGGTTAGCAAAGGCGCGGCTTGTCGTTTCAACACTTTCCGACTTGGAAGATAATCTGCTCTTAATTAAAGTTGCCAGACGAATGAATAAGCAAATTAAGGTTGTACTTTTAGCATACGACATTGAGGAGGCAAGAATTTTATATAGAGATGGTGCAGATTATGTCGTGTTGCCTCATTTAGCGGGGGGAAGACAAATTGCTCATGCACTTAAATTAGGTGCAGAGAAAAAATTAGAAATGCTTAAAAAAAGGGACAAAGCCTATCTGGACTAGAATCTGAACCTTCTTGTCATTGCGAGCGAAGCGTGGCAATCTCATTTCTTGTCATTTCGAACAAAGTGAGAAATCTTTTTTCCTCAGTCCCTTTGTGTCGACAAAACCTTTCGGGGTCCTGCCGCTCGACAGCCCCATGTCCACCCACAAGGGAACCCCGGTCATGGGGCCCCCCCGATCTCACGTCACCCCTCTTTTATTTGTGTAAAAATAATACTGCATTGGGTATATTTCTTCCTGGCCCTGCTAGATAGCTTCCATTCAACATGAGTGCTGTTGATCCGCCTTCGTCTAGATTCATTGCATTATCCATCCCGAGTGCTTTTAAGACATGTGCACTGTCTGTCATGTTGGCGTTGTACATGACTCCTATATATACCGTGTTGCCTTTATTGGCAACAAAATTTCTTGTTCCTTTATTGGTAAATTTTGTATCACTGCTGTCTCCATATACAATATTTCCTCCAGACACTAAAAGAGGGAAGTTGGAGATAACCCCGTCAACGCTTGTATCTCGACCCCATCCAGATGCTGCTCCAACAAATCGTACAAATCCGCTGCCAAAAATTACAGCAGGATTGGTGCTATACACATTGTTGCTCGAGTTAAAATACACTTTATTTTTATTCATAACAAGCAAGTCAAAAGATCCTGTTTTGCCAGCACATGTGGGATATTCTGGTGGACAGAAGAATGTGCCATTTATGCCAGCATATGCACCACTGCGACTTACATACGTCCCCAGAGGGAGTGCAGGGCAGTTATTGCTACAATCCCCATCGCTAGCAGTATCTACAACAACTCGTGTGCTCCCCATATCTGCAGCAATTAAATCCACAACAAAATTTCCAGTATCTGCTGTTACCGATTGCCTACTGTATCCACTTCCTGGAGGAGTATTATTTGGTGTTGCATTTTGTGGTACGTTAGGCGCCGCGGTAGCTGCTAATTTTTTCTGTTCATCACTTATTTGCTTATTTAAATCGTTGAGTTTTGCATCTGCTGTTGCATAATTTCTTTGGGAAAGCTCATGGAGACTATCGGCAAAAAGCGTATCAAAATCTGCAGTTTTATCTGTGAGGGTCTTAAGGTCAAGAAGGGATTCATATGCCTTGACCGCCTTGTCGTAGGTTGTTTCTATATGTTTTATGGTATCCTGCAGCTCGTTGTTTCTTTTATATTGGTCAACATTTTTTAATGCCACTAATTCTTTTTGGGTTTTAAGTAATTGTTGTGAAAGAGAGTTCTGTGTCGTCTGTTGATACTGATAATATCTCACTCCGAGTACAATTCCTGTACCGATAGCAAGAATAAAAAAGACAGTGATAGCGCGGGGAATAAGTTGTCCTATATGTAAGTGGTGCAATCGCAAAAGAAATGTATGGATCTTCACACGTTAATTGTTTCATAAATACAGAAGGGTATCAATTCATCTTTTGTAAGACCACGCAGCGTGATATAATCGTACAGATGCGGTAGCCGAGTTGTCAGGTGTCCCTCCGCAAGAGGGAAGACACAGGTTCAGCGCCTGTCCGCATCTCCAAAATGACACCAAAAGAATACATACTTTCAACTCTCGAAGCTCTCAAAGAGCCAATAGTCTTTGAGGAAGTCCCAAGCGATAAATTGGAAGAGGCAATCTATGCAAAAGTTACTTCCAAAAAATTCCGCAAATATAAATTAGGGGATGATGGTGTAGAAATTACAAAAAATGCAATAAAGCTTTTGGTTGCCGACAACAAGCCCATTCGAATTTTTGATATGTTTGGAGGCAATAAATTGTGGAGATTTGAAGAAGCTCCAGACATTGATTGGGCAGAACTATTTAGTTTTACCTATTTTGCACAATGGGCACGTCTTATTGCAAGTGTGTATAAGCCCGGAGTTATCTATGAGTATTTTTCTCAAGATATTTCGGTAGAAAGTCTTAATAATGTTCCACGAAGCGAAACAGACAATTATAGTAAGACAATGCGAGCAATGCTCGAATTTGTAAAGCCATATCTTCCAGAAAATATTGTATTCAAATATACTCGTCATTATGATTTATTTGAAAATCCAGATGATTATTACAAAGAATTAGAAGAAGCCAAGCAGAAGCTGTTGAAGCAGAATAATGGAAAATATCCGGAAATGACAGACGTTATGAAAGCGACAACAGAGTTAAATGTTAAATTAAAACCAGGACAAGCAGATGATCCACAATGGAGAGAAAAAGTAGAATGGGAACATCAAGCGTTATTTACAACACCGACATTACATAAAGTCTCAAGTGACCCAACAAAAATCTGGACATGCCCAACATATTATTCAGAT
>DASQJJ010000061.1:0-14634 GCA_035631115.1 Candidatus Eiseniibacteriota bacterium | reverse complement strand
TTGTACGTGGCATCTGCATACTTTTATTCTCCCTTTCATTGGATATTCGTCTTATGGAAAATACATATTTTTCGCGTACCTCAGAGAATTGTGATACCGCTCACATCGGTTGTTATTACGCTCTTTGTACTATGTGCTCATGTATGGAAGAGAAAAAAAACATTGTATGTAATTTGTATTGCTAGTTTAGTGTGGACATGGAGTGTTGGATGGTTTACATTTTCATATACATTTGTTGTTCCAAAAAAAAGCGATAGGGAATTTGCAAAGCTCGTTGCAAAAATAGACTCCAGTCATTCTCCTGTTATCAATATTGGTACTATTCCCAATTTTTACCTAACACAAGAAAATATTCCTATACTTAATTACTATTATGCATGGGTGCCGAAAAATACTCCTACTTTTACATATGAAGATGGTAAAATCCATAAGGAAGTGGTGGCAAAAGTGAGACCATTATATGTTTTGGTACCTTTGTCTACATCCCTTGAAGATATAGAATACAGTCTTTCTTTCCATAACAACAAATATGCTCTCTGGAAAAGTAATAAATAAATTTAATTCTTTTGCCAGTAATTAATATATGAATATTTTGAATTTGCAGAGCTTGAGAAAGATCCAATTGCCTTTAATTTTTTGACAAATTTGTTATATCGATGTCTCTCTTTAGAGTTAAATATATGACTTTCAAAAACAATTTTTTGCACTTTTGTAATTGATTTTGTAGAAAAAAGATCTTGCAACACGTCATATTCACTGCCTTCTATGTCCATTTTTATTAAATCAATTTTTTTAACCCTTTTCAGGATAGTTGAAAGCTTTTGTTTCTCAACAATACGTATTGTATAAGGTAAGTTTTGATTTAATTGTAGACCACTGTCCAATTGCTGAATATTGTCGGTAATGGAATAAAATTTAGCTTTCCCTCTTCTCAGAGATACTGCTTTTTTATAGACAATTGCATTGATTATTCCATTTTCATCCAAATTTTTCTTTAGGTATTCGTAGGTAATTGGATCTGGCTCAAAGCAATAAATTTTTACACGAGGATTAAAATAATGATACCAAAGTATTGCTAGTCCAATGTGTGCCCCCAAATCGATATATGTTGTTATTCCATTTTCAGCAGGGTATTCTGCCTTACAAAAAATTTCATTAAAAAGAAAGAAAAATGAGTAAACATTTGGAAAATGAATTTTTATATTCAGTGCAGATATAAAGAATGTTTTATCTATTGATGAATCTGAAAGACGAGAATTTCTGTATTGTGTAAATGCAAAAAAAGAAAGGCGACAATAGTCAATATAGAGAAATATTTTTTTCGTTAAAGAAAGCTTTGGGTTTATAGCAATTCCTTTTAATCCTAAAAATATATGGCGAAATGCTTTGTTCACAATTAATACTTGCTTTGAGGTAAGTTATCTTGAATGTCTCAATACGCTTTTAACGATAAACTTAGGGCGTTGCTTTACTTCCTCAAATATCTTCCCAATATACTCTCCCAATATACTTATTCCTAAAAGCTGTATGGATCCTAAAAATAGTATTACTACCAATACTGTTGTAAATCCTGCAGGTGCGTTGGGAATAAGAAACCTCAGAATTATTTGGACAACCATTGCAATAAGAGAAATGCAAAATATAAAAAGCGAAAGAAGAGTTATCATTTGCAAAGGGACGTATGAAAAAGAAAGAATTCCTTTTGTAGCCCATTGAAAATTTTTAAGAAGACTATTTGTGGTTGTGCCAAACATTCTCTCGGGACGTACATAGGTAACGCCAATTTGTCTAAATCCAACCCATGCACGAAGTCCGCGTAAAAATCTATCTCTTTCGGGAAATTGCTTTAATTGTGAATATACCTTTTTATCAATAAGTGAGAAATCGCCAGCATCTAAGGGCATTTGTATGTAGGAAAGCTTGTGAAAGACTCGATAGAACGCTTTATACAAGAGTTGCATAAGAAGAGGTGCTTCACGTTTTGCTCTTACCCCGTATACCACATCGTATCCTTGTAGCCATTTATTGTAGAATTTTTCAATAACTTCAGGTGGATCCTGCAAATCTCCGTCTAAAAAAATTATTCCATCTCCTGTTGCTATTTCCATGCCACTCGTAAATGCCATCTGAGAGCTAAAATTTCTTGAATGATTAATGCCAATAACATGATTGTCTCTTTTAACAAGTTTTTGTAAAATTTCTTCCGTATTGTCTGGACTTCCATCGTTTACAAAAATAATTTCATACTCCACTCCAATTTTTTTAAATATTTTAGTCAATCTTTCATGCATAAAGGGAATGGCCTGAGCATCTTTGTAGCAGGCAATAATTGCAGACAATTTCTTTCTTTTCATATGATTAGGCGTGGTCTAGCATGCAGGCAGCATTGGTATTATAATACACATGATTAGCTTGGCAAGCAGGAAATATATGAAGTACATGCATTGTGCAATTTGTAAAGAAAAAGAAGAGCAAATTTCTCTCTATCCAGCAACCTTTTCCATAAATAAAATTAACACCAAGACGTTTTCTGCCAGAAGAAGTCCTGATAGAATGCATTACCAATTTGTTACATGCAAAAGGTGTGGGCTTATATTTTCTAACCCTATTTTTTCCTCGGAAAAAATAGAGCATCTATATAAAAAAAGTACATTTGATTATCCTACAGAATCTATATACCTTAAAAAAACATATGGGAATTTGTTGGGGAATATACTTCTTAAGAAGAATAAAGCTGTAAAACTTTTAGACATCGGTTGTGGGAATGGATTTTTTCTCGAAGAAGCGAAGGATAGAGGTATCTCTGATATTTATGGTGTAGAGCCAGGGAGAGAATCTGTACAGGAAGCATTACCAGATATACAAAAGCATATTATTGTGGATATTTTTAAAAAAGGACTTTTCAAAAAAAACTTTTTTGATGTTATAACGTGCTTTCATACGCTTGACCATATTGTTGATCCGAATGTATTTTTACAAGCAGTCCATGAAAGTCTTAAAAAGAATGGAAAAATAATTTTTATTGTTCATAATACAGAAGGATTGTCGGTAAAATTATTTGGGGAAAAGTCTCCCATTTTTGACATAGAGCACATTTACCTTTTTAATAAAAAAACTCTGCGCAAGTTATTTCAGCAAAATGGATTTAAAAAGATCTCCATTATCGATCTTACTAATACATATGCTTTTTCGTATTGGTTGCGAATGGTCCCTTTACCTTACGTAATAAAATCTCCACTGCAATACTTTCTTAACAAGACAAGACTAGACAAAATTCCACTTAGCCTGAGAGTTGGTAATATTGCAATTTTTGCAGAAAAGTAAGTAGTATGAAGAAAAAAATAGCAATCGTTAGAGGGAAATTTCTCAATGCATATGAAATGCAAATATTTGAGCCTCTTAGTAAAAAGTATGATATTACCGCATTTGGTTCAAAAACCTCTTACCATAAGAATTTTACATTCCCAACCATTCAGCTCCCCAGTCCAATGGATATTTCTGATTTTCCTTATAAAATGTCACTTCTAAATAGAGTGTTTATAGACGCACATCATCTCTATGGTCTCGAAGAGAGACTTAAAGAATTTGATATTGTTCATAGCGCCGAGACATACTTTAATTACACCCAGCAAGCAATTAATGCAAGGGAGAAAGGATATGTTAAAAAGGTTGTTGCAACTGTTTTAGAAAATATTCCTTTTAACAACGAAGGCATTTGGGGAAGAAAATATTTTAAGAAAAGAGCAAGAGAAAAATTGGACCATATGATTGCGTTAACCAAAAGAACACGAGATGCACTTATTTTAGAAGGAGCAGACCCAAGAAAAATTACTGTAATTTCCCATGGAATTGATACAAAGCGATTTACTCCTTCGAGAGGATGGTTGCAAAAAGAAAAAGATAAAAAAACATTTACCATTCTTTTCTCAGGTAGGCTCGAAGCATATAAAGGTGTCTATGAAATTGTATATGCTGCAAAGTTGTTACTCCTAGATCCGGACTTAGAAAAATACATTTTGCGATTTATTTTTGTTGGAGAGGGAAGCGAAAAGGTACAACTTTTAGAATTAGAAAAAAAGTTAGGTATTAAAAAATATATCTCTCATAAGAGCGTTGCTTATAGTCAAATGCCGCAGGAATACCAAAAGGCAGATATTTTTTGTGCACCCAGTAAGCCAACTACAACGTATCAAGAGCAATACTGCACAGCGCTACTAGAGGCACAAGCTGTAGGACTTCCTATTGTGACAACTTTTTCTGGAGGAATACCAGAAAATATTGGAAACGCAGGATTGGTCGTTGGACCTGGAGACTTTTATTCTCTTAAAGAAGCTTTAAAGCAATTTATTCTTAGTCCTAAGCTTCGCATTGAATATGCCAGAAAGGCACGAAATAGAGCAGAAGCAGTACATGATATACGAATTATTGCGCGTCAGCTTGATAGTCTGTACAAAACTCTACTATGAAGTTTTTAAAAAAGTACTATCCTTTTATTTTTCTTGGACTTCTTGCATGCATTCTTTTTTACAAAATTCTCTTCTTCGGGCAAATTCTGTATGGAACTTTTGATAACTTTGATTACATGACCTCACTCAAATATTTTCTTGTCCATGAAATCTCCAAAGGAAACTTTCCATTATGGAATCCATATACAGATATTGGAGTCCCATATCTTGCAGATATGACAATTGGCACTTTTAGTATTTTTAATATTTTTTACTTTTTATTTTCCATACCACAGGCAATTAGTTTTATTGCTGTAGTCGAGATTTTTCTTTTGTCTGTATTTCAATATATGTACTTACATGCACTAAAGATATCTAAGATGGGAAGTATTTTTGGTGCAGTTGTTTTAGCGTATAGTGGAACAATCTTTCCAAATATTGGTGCAGTTGACACATTGCCATCTATTGTGTATATACCGTTATTATTTTTATTTCTTCATCTGCTCGTAACAAAAAAACAAATCAAATACCTATTTTTTCTTATTCTTTTCCAAACACTTCAAATTCTTGCAGGTCATCCAAGACCAACGTATTACACAATTCTATGTATTTCTTTTTTTCTTTTATTTTTTAGCTCATTTTCTCTTAAAAAGAGACTTATGCTTTTTGCAAGTTATGGGGTAGGATTTTTAGCTCTTTCTGCTATCCAACTCGCCCCATTAATAGAGGGAATTTTCTATTCAACAAGACCTTTATCAAGCATTAGTTATGCAAGTCTTGGTAGCTTGAGTCCTGCTCATCTTCTTACATTTTTCTTTCCAACATTCTTTGGATCTCATGCCTATGGAACATGGTGGGGTCCACAAATTGAATTATACGGATACCTTGGTATTCCAGCATATTTTCTTCTTTTTATTGCTGTGTTAAAAGGAAAAGTTATTAACAAAGCATATTATATTATTTCTCTTTTTCTTACGCTTTTTCTTGCAATCGGAAAAATTTCACTCTTATATATTCTTTTTTATTACTTTGTCCCGGGATGGAGACAATTTCGTGACCCAATAGATATTATGATTTTATTCACATTCTTTGTCAGTATCCTTGCTGCTTGTGGATTTGATTTTGTTCTGAAAACGCCCATAAAAATAAATAAAACTATACAAAAAGTCGTCCTCACTTTTGTTATTGGTCTTCTTTTTGTTGAAGGACTATATGTTTGGTCCGCAAGACAAAATTTTTGGATACACACAATACAATTTATGTATACAAAATTTCATATCCACCAATTATCTCGGCTTCTTGTGTATGACTCACATAAATTGCAGATAATGTTTGATGGAATTACCTGGAATGTTGTGATATTTCTTTTGCTTTGTACTATGACGATTGGTCTCTTTATTCTTTTCGCAAAAAGAAAATTATTTCTTGCAAGGTCTCTGCTTCTGCTTACTACTATTAGCTTTATTTATTTTGATAGCAGTGTTGTCATGACAACGTCAAAAGACGTGTATGCAGTGTCTAGTCCTATTAACTTTCTGAAAGATGTGCAAAATGGGGAATATAGAATTCTTTCGCTACCAATAGATCTTCATCAAAATCGCAACTCTCTTGTAATTCCTGACTTTTTCTACAAAGAGTCTCGCGCGAAATTATCAACACTCCAAGCAAATTTTAATGTAACGTCTGGAATATATCAGGCGAGGGGATTTACCACACTGACACCAGGGTCTTTTGCGGCATATATTCAAGAAAATCCCAAAAATATTATCGATATTGATTTTTCTCACGTTACACAAAAACAGCTAAATGAAACAAGTATTAAATACATAATTTCCTATGATAAGCTGTCTTCTTTTTCTGCGCCACTTACTCTTATTGCACAAAAAGATGCATCCTACTATTTATACAAAAATCCACTTGCATACAAAAGAGCCTATTTATTGCAAAATTCATCAGTGCCAGTTACCATAACAACAATTAATACGCAAAAGATGCAATTTGAGCTTGATTCCCCAATTTTGGACAATCTTATTGTCGCAAATTGGTATTATCCCGGATGGCAGGCAAAGGTAAACGGCAAAGATGTTGCAATTAAGCCCTATGAAGGTACTTTTCAGATGATAGGTATTCCGAAAGGAAAATCTATTGTGGTCCTAACGTATCGATCAGTTCCATTTATCATTGGGCTTTGGACAACATGCATCTCTTCAGTTGTGGGATTTATTTTGTTTTTTGTATTAAGAAGAAAAAGTATATGAATGCAAAATCTTTAAAAAGAATTTTCTATGCAATATGGCCATATCTATTTTTAGCAGTACTACTTATTGGTATTTTTTGGCAGGTATTTTTTAAAGGATATGTATTTATTGCTGGAGATAATTTTCATCTTAATATTCCATTAAAATACTTTTTTGTTGATGCATTCACTCATGGATATTTCCCTTTTTGGAATCCTTATATGCTTGGAGGTATGCCATTTGCAGCTGTACTAAATCTATCAGTTTTTAACTGGTTGAATGTATTATATTTTATTTTTCCAGTCCCACGGGCACTAACCATACAAGCAATTATCGACTTATTTCTTATTGGGAGTTTTCAATTTATTTTACTTAGAAGTAAAAATGTATCAAAAACAGTAAGTTTGATTGGAGGAGTATGCTTTATGCTGTCAGGGACAGTATTTGTATTTACAGACCACATTGCGATTCTTGACCCAATCATATATATCCCTATCATTTTTTTACTTATGGGTTATTTCTTTGAGAGAAGAAAATTAAGATTTTTATTCTTGAGTATTTTTATTCAATTTTTACAAATTCTTTCCGGACACCCGCAGATTACGTATTACACAATGCTTTTTGTGAGTTTTTACATACTATCACAGCACAAGCTATTACTATGGAAAAGAATACAGTATTGCATTATGTATATACTTTTTTCTGTAGGACTTGCGTCGTTTCAATTAATACCATTTATTGAATTAATACTACATTCTAATAGGCCAGTTGGTTCTTTGTCGTATGCAACTTCAGGAAGTTTTGACATAGCTCATCTTATAACTATCTTTTTCCCTACATTTTTTGGAACAAAACTTTTTGGTAATTGGTGGGGAAGCCAAACAATGCTCACTGGATACATTGGAGTTGCATCAATGCTACTTTTGTATCTTGGAATAAAATATGCTCAATTTAGGGAAAAATCATTTTATCTTTTTGCATTAGTCTTATCATTTCTCCTATCTCTGGGAAAATTTGGACTTATCTATTTTTTGTTTTATTATTTTGTGCCAGGATGGTCATCATTTCGCTCGCCCCTAGACCTGCTTATCTTTACAACATTTTTTGCTACTCTTTTTGTTGCACAAGGGGTGCAAGTGGTACTAAAAAAACCAAACATTTCTCAAGTTTTTGATAAAAAAATAATTGCAGTATCTATTTGTATATGCATTCTGTCTCTCGTACTGATATTAGTAACAAATTTCTCCATGTCCTGGACAAGGTTGTTTATTTTCTTATCAACCATCCACATGCCATTTGTAAATAAAATTCTTTTCTATGATGTATCAAAAATACAAATAGTAATGAATTGTATAGATGGAAATATATTTGTATTTTTTCTATTATTTTTACTTACACAAATTCTTCTTTGGAAGTTTTCAAGAAAAAAGATATTTGCTTATGTACTTCTTGTGCTTATTTCTCTCAATCTTGTATTTGTTGACTATTCATATCTTCAGCTAGCGCCACTCAGTATCTATAACCAGTCTCTTCCTGTACCATTGAAAGATGCACAAAATGGAATGTTTAGAATCTTTGCCAAAGGTATTAGGCTTCAACAAGATAGGAGATTTCTTCCAGGACCGGAGTATTTTTATAACGAGGCAAAGGCAAATACTATTGGCATTACAGACAACAGAGCAGTGCCGTTAAGACTGTATTCAATAACAGGATATTCATCACTTGTACTGCAAAATTATGCAACTTTTACATTAAACAACAATATTACAGGAATTACACAGTCACACATTACCAACAACATGTTAGATGAGTTGGGTGTAAAGTATATTTTGAATGTCGATACAAATGAGAATCTACACATTACACAAAATCCAAATGCTATGCCGCGAATAAGACTTTTGCAGAGTGGTGGATCGATTCACATTATAAAAGATTTACCAAATACCATTGTGCTTTTTGTAAATTCACCAATAAAGAATGCAGTTATTCTTGTTGATTCGTATTATCCTGGATGGGAAGTATTGGTAAATGGGAAAAAGGAGAAAATACAACTTTTCAATAAAACATTTAGATCTGTAGTAATAGCACCGGGCACATCAAGAATCGTTTTTGAGTATAATTCTTTTAGTTGGAAAATAGGCATAGGTTTTTCGGTATTATTCTTCACACTTGCTTGTTTTTATATATACAAATATAAAAAATATGTTTAAATTTATACAAAATAATTTTATCCTTTACATTTTTCTTGTTATTTTTTGCGTTATTTCTGTGGCTAGTATTTTTAGACAGTCTTTAGGATTTGATGAAATTGTTGATTTGCAAGAAGGACGAAATGCTGTGTTGTATCACACATTTGACGTAGACCCATACAATACACCTCTTACCCGTGAAATTGGAGTTCTTCCGTATATCTTTACAAAAGACTTTTATAAAACTCAAAGGTATGTGCTATCACATCCAGTACCCGGAAGAATAGGAATAACCATATTGGGGGTACTGCTTCTTGTAACCACCTATTTTTTCACAAAGAAATTCTTTGGTAAGAGTATTGCTTCATTTGCTACATTTCTTCTTACATTTGAGCCAACATTTTTGGCAAATGGACACTTACTTACAATGGATACCGGGGTTGCTTTATTCTTTTTATTGAGTATATGGGTCCTCGTAAATTACTTAAAAGACCAATCAAAGAAAAATGTTGTGCTTCTTGGTATTGTTGTCGGTTTGGGGTGTGCCTCTAAGGTATCATTTATTCCTTACTTTGCTCTTTCTGCTTTTGCAATAGCGTTGTATAAGCTTTTTAAAGAAAAACAGGTCCTACAACTAAGACTCCGAAGTATTTTGCTTTTCTTTTTTGTAGCTGGTATTACAGTTTGGTCTACATATTTTTTTAATTGGCACGTCGTAATTAAAGAAAGGTCGGACTCTAATAGAGTCTCGGAAAAAATTACAGCATATGCACAGCATCATAATATGCCTTTTTTGACTAGCATAATGACTTTTGGAAAAACTCAACCAATTCCACTAGGAGATTTTTTGGCTACAGTAAAAAATAACGCATTACGTACAAGCGCACATAATTGTTTTTTTCTCGGTACATATTACAACTCTTGCTCATGGTACTTTGTATTTATAAATTTTCTATTAAAAATTCCAATTATTTTTATTGTCTTACTACTCGTACGTATAGTAACAGTGCATACATTGAAAAATAAAAATCTCTTTATTATCTTTCTTCCAATTATTTCAATTTTTCTTTTAGCGATGAGTATTGATAAAGTATATCCCTTTGTACGATATCTCTTTCCTGTATACCCTTTTCTTAGTGTATTTGCTGCTAGCAGTTGGGATATCTGGCAGAGAAGTTTGGGTACAAAGATACTGTTGGCAGCGTTATGTCTATGGTATGTTGTGTCTACATCTTCAACATTTCCCAACTTTTTAAGCTATGCAAATGAATTAGCAGGTATGCCTAGTCAAAGATTTTTACTACTTATCGATAATAATTTAGATTGGGGACAAACATTGCCAGATGTAAAGCATTATGTTGACGTTGTAAAGCCTCGCACAATACTATTTTCTTACTTTGGACGGGATAATGCAGATGTATATGGATTACAAAGTGATAAGCCATATGGAAGCTATAGGAATAATGAAATTTGTGAATTTCATAGAGTTGCAATGCATAACAATAAGGGGAAAGATATTATTATAATAAGTGCATCTAATTGGTGGTTTTGCGGATACTACAAGCAAGAGCAATTTTCTAAAAATAACATCAAGCAGGTTGTTGCCCAAACGATACTCGTCTTTTATAAATGAAAATTTCAATTATTGTTCTTCATTTTGGAAATATAAAAACTACACAACTGTGTATTCAAAGTTTGTATCAAGTAGAAAAGCACCCATTTTCACTTATTGTTGTTAACAATACTGAGACTTTGTACGCTGCAAAAGATTTTACTCGTAAAAAAATTACTATCCTTAATAATAAAAAAAATTTGGGATTTGCAGCAGGGGTAAATGTGGGAATTCGATTTGCTCTACACAAAAAAGCAGATGTAGTATGTCTTTTGAATAACGATACATGTATTACTAAGCCTATTCTTGCGCAGTTGAGTAGTCATTTTAAGACAAAAGATGTTGGTATTGTTGGGCCAGCAATAGAATTTGTAAAAGACAACACAACATTGTATGACATTGGAGGAAAAGTGCAGCCATTTTTTTTGCGGACAGTGCACGAAGAAGTTAAAAAAATAAAAAACAAAAATAGTAAAGATGTTACGTATATTTCGGGATGCTGCATGCTTATTCGAAAAGAAGTATTTACGAAAATTGGACTTTTTGACGAATCATTTTTTCTGTACTACGAGGATGCAGATTTTTGTCTTCGGTCTCGGGAGAATCTCTTCAGAGTAGTAGTAGATCCTGCTGTTGTTATTCACCATGAATTAAGTAAATCTGCAGGAAAGCTGTCTCCATTTACCATTTATAACTTATTAAGAAGTAACATTACCTTTGGAAATAAATATGCAAAAAATATCGTACAAAAAGTAGCACAAAGATTGTTTGTACTTTTTCAGGCAGCTGTCTTTGTAAAAGCAAATCCACGTGCAGGTATTGTAATTGGCAAAGCTCTTTTGAAGTAGGTTCCTGCCTTCGCGGGAATGACATTCTGTATGTTAGAATAAAAATGGCTATGAGTATTTCTACAATTGTCCTAACAAAAAACGAGGAGAAAAATATAGAAGCATGTCTAGAATCTCTTGCGTGGTGCGACGAAATACTTGTTATTGATGACAAATCAACAGACGCAACAGTAGAAAATGCGAAAAAGCATAAAGCAATTGTTGTAGAAAGAGATTTAGAAAATGATTTTGCAACACAAAGAAATTTTGGACAAGAAAAAGCAAAGGGTGAATGGATTTTATTTATAGATGCGGATGAGAGGGTATCTAAAGCCTTGGCGTCAGAGATTCAACGACGAACGACAAACGATGAACGACGAACGATTGGGTATTTTCTTAAACGTGAAGATTTTATGTGGGGAAAGGTCTTGCGTCATGGAGAACAGGGACAGGGAATGTTTCTTCGACTTGTGCAAAAAGGAAAAGGGAAGTGGGTAGGAAAAGTTCATGAATTGTTAAATGTTGCGGGACCAACAGCTGTATTAGCCAATCCTATTCAGCATTTTCCTCATCCAACAATTGGAGAGTTTTTGCAAGAAATTAATTTTTATTCAACACTTCGGGCAGAGGAGCTTTTTGAGAAAGGGGTAAAAGTCCATTGGTGGGATATAATCCTGTACCCCCGAGCGAAATTCTTGCAAGACTACCTCTTTAAATTAGGATTTCTTGATGGCATAGAAGGATTTATTGCTGCACTACTTATGAGCTTTCATTCATTTTTGGTGAGGGGAAAATTATGGGTGTTAATAAAAAAGTAGGAAATATCATACTTTTTCTGTGGGTGCTATTTGTCGCAGTACATTATGTAGCATTTTTAGCATGTCATGCACACATTACCAACATATGTTTGAAGTAGCATTGTCTCTGGGAATTTTTTCGTATGGAGTCTTTTTCTTAGGACTTTTAGGATTTTTGTATCCGCCAGTACTTATTACGTATACACTTCTTTTTGGAATTGTATTTGCATTCAGATCAAAGACGTCTATTGCTCAAGGAATAAAAAAAATGCGCAATGCCGAGTATTCGCCGATACTACTTCTAGGAATTGCGTATTTGGTTGTACAAGCTGGTGTTAACTCTATTGGCCTTCTGGGACCAGAAATTGGCTTTGATGCTGTATGGTATCACTTAACACTTCCTAAGTTGTATCTTTTGTATCATGCCGTGCTGCATTTTCCAGGAGGCGTATTGTATTACTCTGATATGCCTCGTCTTACAGAAATGCTTTATACCGTTGGCCTTGCATTTGGCTCTGATTCTGTTGCAAGGGGAATTCATTTTCTTTTTGGCATTCTTAATTGTATTGTCGTGTATAAAATAGGAAGGAAATTCTTGTCACCAAAATGGTCTATACTTTTGCCAGTTATTTTTTACAGCAACCTTGTTGTTGGTTGGGAATCTATTAGTGGGTATATAGACTTGTCCCGTACATTTTTTTCGACAACTGCAATCCTCGCTTTTCTTACCTGGAGAGAAACCAAAGAAAAGAAGTATTTTTTCTTTTCGGCAATTCTTGTAGGACTCACTATTTCTACGAAGTTGCTAACACTTCCGGATTTGGGAATCTATGCTTTTGCATTGTACTTCCTTGACCGAAAATCGATATCAATAACGAAAAGACTGCAGAGCGTTGTGGTATTTCTTGCAGTTGCCATAGTTACTGCATTGCCATGGTTTGTTTTTGCATATATACATACAGGAAATCCATTCTATCCGATGTTTACCAATTACCCTGTTGGCAATTATTGGCAAATTCTTAATCCTTTGTATTTTCTGCAAAGCGTATGGGATACCTTTGCCAGAAATCCAGATCCTATCAATCCCTTATTCTTAGCAATGATTCCTTTTATTATTCTTTTTGCAAAGAGATTATGGAAAGAAATGCCTTTGGTACTTGTGTTTGCAATAGGTGGATTAGTGTGTTGGTATATTACACCTCAGACAGGTGGAGGAAGATACATTCTTCCATATCTTCCTGTACTGTCTCTTGTTTGCATCGTAATCATACGACATCTTTCCAGTTTATGGAAAAAAGTATTTTTGTCTTTTATTATATTTGTTGCATGTATTTCATTAGTGTATAGGGCAGGTGCTGTTGCAAAATTTCTCCCAGTAATTCTTCATAGAGAAACAAAGGCACACTTTTTATCTACTCATTTGCAATACAATTTAGGAGATTTTTACGATATAGATGGATATTTTGCAAAACACATTAAGCCAGGCGATACAGTGCTACTGTATGGATTTCATAATTTGTATTATGTCAACTTTCCTTTCTTACTGAGTGATTGGGTAAAAGAGGGAGATAGGTTTCGCTATGTTGCAGTACAAGGGATTGGTATGCCTGAAAGATTTAAGTATTGGAATTTAATTTACTACAACACAACAACACTCGTAAGAGTTTATTCGCTCAATAATCAAACATGGCATTATTAAGTTTTTTTATTCTTCTTCTCTTAGTTGCACTTCCCTTAGGGTCTTTTTCTCGTATTACTCTTGGGTTAACAATTTCTTTCTCTTTTCTAGATGTGCTTGTAGTGCTTGGAACAGGTATATGGATTGGAAAAAAGATTTTTGAGAAAAGTAGACCAACATCTTTGGCATCAAAGTTATTCTTGAGTGTTGTAGGTATTTTTACTTTGTCTTTGCTTATCAATTCGCCCCATCTATCTCTTAACAAAGTTGCTATATCTGCACTGTATATAATTCGATTTGCTTGCTTTGGACTTCTGTATTTTATGGTAAAAGAAAGTCCGAATGTATTTAAAAAAAAGCTTTCAACACTTCTTACAATTTCTGGAACACTACTTGTTGCAGGTGGATATATTCAGTATTTTTTATACCCGTCTCTAAGAAACCTTATTTATTTCGGTTGGGACGAGCATTTCTATAGAATGTTTGGTGTATTTTTGGATCCAAATTTTTTTGGATTATTTCTTACCATATTTTTTCTGTACAGTGTTGCACAATTATTTTCTCTAAAAGGCAAAGTAAAAAAATGGGTACTTATTTTTCAGATAGCTCTCGTAGTAAGTATTTTTGTGGCAATTTTTCTTACCTATTCCCGGACAACTCTTCTAGCGCTTTTCTGTGGAATTATTGTACTTTTTTGGAATAAACAGTTTTGGAAGTGGATGATGCTTGGACTATTTGGAGTTGGACTTTCTGGACTTTTACTTTTTTCTCTTACTCCTCATGCAACACAAATTAATAGTCTTTTTCGAGCAGCATCAACAGAAGCCCGCGTAGGGAGTGCAAGAGATG
>DASQJJ010000060.1:0-16082 GCA_035631115.1 Candidatus Eiseniibacteriota bacterium | reverse complement strand
ATTGTTTGGATTTTTTCAAGAATACCGCGCGCAGAAAGCATTAGAAAAATTAAAAGAATTTGCAACTCCCATTACACGCGTTGTACGCAACGGAAAAGTAGAAGAAATTCCTATTACCGATGTTGTTGTTGGGGATATTGTCATTCTTGAAAGTGGAGATAGAATTCCTGCAGATGGTGTGGTTGCATCGAGTTATCACTTAGAAATTGATGAATCCATTCTAACAGGAGAGTCTCTTCCTGTTATTAAAGATGTAACCCATGAAGTATTACGAGGTACTTTTGTTACAAAAGGCAAAGGCCACATGAAAGTAAGCGCAATAGGCGCACATACTCGATTTGGTCAAATTACCCAGACCCTAACAACCATACAGACAACCAAAACTCCTCTTCAAAGACAAATTGAGAATTTAAGCAAAGTACTTTCTGTTGGCGCAATTATTCTTGCTTTTGTCCTTATCCCCATTGGACATTTCCAAGGCAGAGAATTTTTCCCACTTATTCTTTTGTCGGTAAGTATTGCTATTGCTGCAATTCCAGAAAGTCTTCCTGGTGTTATTACTATTGCTTTGGCAATTGGCACCAATAGGCTGGCCAAAAAACATGCAATTGTGAGAAAAATGGCATCTGTGGAGACTCTTGGTGCAACGCAAATAATTCTTACCGATAAAACAGGTACCTTAACTCAAAATAATATGACAGTAAAAAAATATCATCTTACTAATGAAAAAAATCTTTCTCATGTACTCGAAGCGTGTTTTCGAGGCAACAGCGCGTATCTTTTGGAGGGAAAAGACAAAAAAATTATTGGCGACAAAACAGATGGCGCACTTCTTGTGTGGGCAAAAGGAATGGATGGGAAATACGAAGATGTGCTAGCTAAGGCGACAGTTATTGACGAGTATGCATTTGATAACGCAACAAAAACAATCGCAACGGTAATTGAGAGAGATACGAAAGTGTATTCATACGTACGCGGTGCTCCAGAGGAAATTTTACAAAGAAGTACGCTTTCAGAAAAAGAGAAAAAAGAAACACTCGAGCGCATTAACTCCTTTGCTAAAGAAGGTCTTCGAGTTATTGGATTTGGATACAAACAACATCAGCAAAAGAAAGTTACCAGAACAGATGCAGAAACCCATTTGGAATTTTTAGGAATACTTGGACTCTATGACCCACCACGAGCAACTGCCAAACAAGCAATGATTGATGCCAAAATACTTGGCCTACGAATTATTATGGTAACTGGTGACAACGAGCTAACAGCACTAGCAATTGCAAAAGAAGTTGGTCTTGTTGCAGCTGACGAAACAGTAGTGGTTGGAAGTGCACTTCTGGGTATGTCTCCTAGTCAACTAAAAGAAACGGTCAAACAAGTAAATATTTTTGCCAGAGTCTCTCCAGAGCAAAAACTTCTCATTGCAACAACACTCCAACAACTTGGCTACGTTGTTGGCGTTACTGGAGACGGAGTCAATGACGCCCTTGCCTTAGAAAAAGCAGATGTCGGCATTGCCATGGGAGAAAAAGGCTCTGATGTTGCGAAGGAATCTGCAGATATTGTTTTGTCTGACGATGATATTTTTACTCTAGTGCGAGCAATTCAAGAAGGAAGAAGAATTTATGACAACATGCTCAAAGCTATTACCTATTTGCTAGCAGGTAATTTGTCCGAGATTTTCTTTGTTGTCTTTGCGATTCTTTTTGATGGCCCCTTAGCCTTACTTCCAACACAAATATTATGGCTTAATCTTATTACCGATGGTCTCCCTGCTCTTGCTCTTGCCTCTGGATCGCATGATACTGGTGCTCTCTATTCCAAGCCGCGAAATCCCCAAGCCTCTATTCTTTCTTTTAAAAGAACACTTTCTATTTTTTTGGTTGGAATAACTTTTGCAGCCAGCTACACGATACTTTTTTCTTTACTTCTTCACGTTGTCTCTGAGACTTTTGCCAGAACAATTACTTTCAATATAATGGTTATCTCGCAAATAGTCTTAGCGTTTGCTATTAATAAATCTCTAAGAGGAAAAACTCTACAAATAACAGCAGTTATTACTGTCCTTGCTCAGATAGCTATTTCGACAATCCCTTTCTTCCAACATATTTTTCACTTGGGATGGTAAACTAAGCCTTATAGGGGGATTGCACTTTCCTTACACTAATTCTCGTTCGTGCTCCTGCTCTTCTTGCTTGATGCCAACGATGATTTCCGTTCACTACTATTCCGTCTACTCCAACTTCGATAGCACCTCTTGATCTTGCAAGTAATCTATCGTCTGATTGACTTGCCCGAAAAGAACCTACAGGTAAAGATCTTTCTTCGTCAATTTGCATTGCATCAAACTGCTGTCTACCCCATTCCACACCCTCTTCATCTCTCGCATCATGTTCTGCTTTTGTCATGTAAGGAGAATACCAGATCTCGTTCCTGAAGTCAATAATTATAGGCCTAAAGAAGTTTTTCTTGACTTTTGTTGGTCTTTTTTCCTAAATGAGTGTATGCAGATTCTGTTACTACTCTGCCCCGAGATGTTTTTTTAAGAAATCCAAGCTGCATTAAAAATGGCTCTATCATGTCCTCTATGGTATTACTATCCTCAGAAAGTGTGGAGGCTAAAGTCTCTACTCCAACCGGTCCCCCATTGTGGTGCTCTATAATAGTAGTAAGAAATCTAATGTCGGATTTATCCAGTCCCTTAGAGTCTATCTCAAGCATGGTGAGCACTTCGTGAATTATTCCACCTGCCACCATACCTTTTCCTTTTACTTGGGCAAAATCTCGTGCCCGCTTTAAAAGCTTGAGTGCAATTCTGGGCGTACCCCTGGACCGTTTGGAAATTTCTTCTAGACTTTGCTTATCAATATCCATTCCCATTTTCTCGCTCGCTCTTTTAATAATTCTCTCCAAATCCGACGGGTTATAAAATTCAAGCCTGTTAATAAGACCAAACCTATCGCGTAGAGGTGCAGAAAGACTGCCTGCTTTAGTTGTTGCTCCAATAATAGTAAATTGAGGCAAATCAAGACGAAGCGTCCTGGCTGCAGGACCTTTTCCAATAACAATATCTAAGGCATAATCCTCCATTGCGGGATACAAAATTTCTTCAACTACCTTATTCAACCGGTGAATTTCATCTATAAATAGTATGTCTCCTTTTTGTAAGTTGGTAAGAATTGCTGCCAAATCCCCTGCCCGCTCTATTGCAGGGCCAGAGGTGACCCGGATATTTGCACCCATTGCCTTGGTAATAAGATGTGCAAGAGTTGTCTTGCCAAGACCAGGAGGTCCATACAAAAGCACATGCTCGAGTGCTTCTTTTCTCTTTTTTGCTGCTTGAATTGCAATAAGCAGTGCTTCTTTAACATTCCCTTGCCCAAAAAATTCATCCCAACTACTAGCTCGAAGACTGACGAGGAGTTTTTCTTCTTCTGGACTTGGACTTTCTAATAATTCTTCTTTTATATCTTTCATCTTCCAAGTTGTTTGAGTGCTAATTTGATTTTTTCTTCTGTTGTTTTCCCGTTATCTCCAATTTCTCGTATTGCATGTCTTGACTCTTCCATAGAAAATCCAAAACTTATTAGCGCAGATGTAACATCCGATGCCCCTTCTGCCAAATCCAGCTCTTCCACTGCACCAAGCTTATTCTTTAGCTCAATAATAATTTTCTGTGCATTTTTTTTACCAAGACGTGGTACACCAGTAAAAAAATCAACATCTGCTTTTCGTATTGCACCTAAGATTTGGTCTTTATTCCCAACGGCAAAAACGCCAACAGCAGTCTTAGGACCAATACCATTCACGCTAATTAACAACTCAAACAACTCAAGACTTTGCTCATCTTTAAATCCATACAACTCAAGACTATCTTCTCGCACATGAGTATGAATATGCAGAGTAATTTCATCCTTGAGATGATAACTACTCAACACGTCTTGGGTTGCATACACTTTATACCCAACACCATGGACATCTATGGTAATAAAGGGGTCATGTCGAAAAAGAAGAACGCCCTGCATATAACCTATCATAAAAGTTACCTGATTATAGCACGTGTTTACCAGAGGTACGGAATAAGCATTTTTGTATTTTGTTGATATTTTTTATATTTCTCTCCGTAATGCTTTAATAGAATTTTCTCCTCTTTTTTTCCTTGCATGTATGCAGGAATAAAAAGAAATAAAAAGGCAATCCACAACCAACTTCCTGCTAACAATTCTATGCCAATATAACCAATAGCAAAGCTTACATAGATTGGGTGTCGCACTATTGCATATATTCCTGTTGTTACTAAATGCTGTTTGGGCTTTACTCCATATACTGCAGCATATACCCAACTATCTCCGAGTTGTCTTTTTGCAAGAAAAGCAGACCCAACGCCAACAATAACTAAGAAAAGCCCAACATACACTTGCAGCAAAGATGCTTGCATGGGAAGAATATGAATAGTGCCAACGATTTGAGAGAAAATAAATAAAAGCAGCAATCCCTCTATACATTGAGATAGCAAAACCAACTTCCACTTTTTTTCATTAAGTAATAACGCTGATCCTACCCAATAGAAGAAACGGAGGATTAAAAAAGTAAATCCTACTAGTTGAAGAAGTTCAAACATACTTTTTTGTGACAGCAAGAGTGAGAGCAACTGCTAAGGCGTCCGAGACATCGTCAAGCTTTGGGACTTCGTGCATTTTTAGTTGCAATTTTACCATTTGTGCAACTTGTTTTTTATCTGCCTTGCCATACCCTGTTACCGCACTTTTTACTTGCAGTGGCGTATAGACAGTGATTTGGAGATTTTTCTGAGATGCAGCCAATAATATTACTCCCCGTGCCTGTCCAACACTAAATGCTGTTTTGGCATTTTTTGCAAAAAACAAATCTTCTATCGAAAGAGCATCAGGCTTATACTCATCGATAATTCTGCATACTTCATCATAAATTGCATACAGTCTGCCGGGGATATCTGAATTAGGCTCGGTCTCCACACATCCATACCCATGGACAATAAAGGATTGCCCATTAGGCTCGATTACCCCCCATCCCATTCTTCCAATTCCAGGATCTATGCCCAAAATCTTCATACTCTCTATCCTACCACACCTTGCATCAATGGAAAGCATACCGTATAATACGAAAACATGAAACGACATAGTCTCGCAGTTGCCAAAAGAGAAGTCTTTGGCAAAAAGGTAAAAAAACTCCGAAAAGAAGGTACACTTCCTGGAAATGTATATGGCAGAGAGCTTAAATCTGTGGCTGTGCAAATGCCAACAAAAGATTTCTTAGCTGTCTTTAAAGAAGCAGGACACTCTGGAGTTGTCGATCTCCAACTAGATAAAGAGGTTATCCCAACACTTATCCACGAGGTAACATCTGACCATATTGACCATTTCCCTCTTCATGTAGACTTCTACAAGGTAAATCTTAAGGAAAAAGTAAAGACTAATGTTCCTGTTGTCCTAGTAGGTGAGCCTACTGCTGTTACAGAGAAATTAGGTATGCTTCTTCAGAATTTACAGGAAGTTGAAGTTGAAGCACTTCCAACAGACCTGCCTGAAAATGTTGAGGTAGATGTTGTCCATTTAGCGCAAGTCGGCGATATGGTAAAAGTTGCAGACATGAAAGTACCCGCTACAGTAACTGTTCTTACAGACCCCGAGCAAGAAGTAGCACGTATTGCAGAATTGGTCTCTAAAGAAGCAGAAGAACAAGCAGCAGCAGAGGCAGCAGAATCAGAAGCTGCAGCAGCTGAGGGTGGAGAAGCTCCAGCGGAAGGTGAAACAGCAGGACAAGAAAGTGGCGGAGAGCCAGCAGCACCAGCAGAAGCAGCAAAAGAATAGAACCGAATTTCTAATTTCTAATAAAACTCCAGGTAAAATTCTCAAACTAAATGAAGCTTTTAACAATTGGGTTTACGAGTTTTTGATAATCACTGGACAGCATGGCAATAGAAAATCGTCTGTCTCCTGCATTAAAAACAATCTTTTCATTCTCCAGCAAAGACCTATCTACATAGACATCCAGTCCAAATAAATTACCAAATGGTGGCACACCTCCGGGCACAACACCCCCACTTATTCGATATACCTCGTCTTGTGTTGCAAATCGTATCTCCTTAGCATCGGTTACCACTTTTACCCTGCTACTCGATAATCTTCTATCTCCTGGTAACACGCACATAATAAATTTCTTTTGTCCTCCTCTGGGCTTAATCCGAAGAAGAAGTGCTTTAGCGCCTTGCTTGATGGTATAGCCAGTACGAAGTTGTGCTGCTTCTTCACTAGTCTTTACCGGCTCGTGCTCAAATGTCTCAAACCACATGGCATGTTCTTTGAGTAAATCTTGTATTGTTGTTACTAATTGATGATACATATTTTATCCTAGGCTCTTTCTTAAAATGGCAGTTTGCTTAATAATTTGCTCTAACTTCTTTCTATCGCCCATACTGCTCAGCATTCTTCCTGTTAGGACATGATGTCTTTTTTCCTCTGACGTACTAGGTTCTAATGGTTTTCCTAAATACTCCTCTATCGAGCTTATATCTTGGACTATCTTTTTTCCACTAGGAATCTTGTGCGCAAGATGAGCAATGTTTGCTTTGTTAACAAATTTTCCTGCACGTTCTACATCCCTTTTAAGAAAAAGGTAATATTTCTCAAGAAGTGGAAGCATGTTATGCTTTTTGGCATATGCTATAGTGCGTCCTGTTCCAATAATTTCTGGCGGCAAACCAAATGAGTATAATGCTCCTGTAAATGTAATCGCACGGGGCAAGCTAACTTTTCCCTCTCCTCTGGAATACCCGTACAATCCGATATGAAGAAACCTTTCTCTCCTCCGCGGAACCCCTACGGCAATACTATTTATAAGAGGAGCTAATTCCTCGATAACTTCTTTATAATACGTTTCACTCACGCGGATTAACTCTCGTAACTTCTTCTCATCGCTTGGTGAAACTACTTGCGGATCACCTTTTGGTAACTCTTTTTCCAGCAGTGCTATTGCCGAAATAACCTGCGGTAGCGGAAAATCATATCGAAAAGCACTTTGAATGGTTGTTGTCCGTATTCCCCTATATTCCTGGATAAATTCGTGTGCATTTTGTGGAGTAAGCCCTCCTCGAAATGGCAAAGCTGCTGCACCAATAATTGGATGTAGTGGCAATTTTAGCTTCTTCTCTAATTTTTTGTAGCGTGAAAGGGCTATTTTTATTGCTAACACTGTTGGGATAAGCCCACTATTTAATGCTGGGTCTGACCTGGCAACATATGGCCTCATGTAGGGAGGCTTTTTGCCAAACTTTTTCTTGTATAAAGACAGATATTTCTCGACAATCTTGTCTGAGCGAAGAATTGTTGCCACACTTTCAAACAACGGAATTATCCGAAGGTTAGTAAGAAAATTATCCATTCTGTATAACGGGTGCTTAAGTGCGCGAAGCTCTGCAAATGCCTCCTGCAGAGCAAGCATTTCCTCTGGTGTCTCAGTCATTGGTAAAATAACTTCAAAAAGAGGCGGCACGGCAAACCCTACATGCTTCGCGTTTGAGGCAGCACTGATCATGTTCATAAATGCCCTGCCTACACGAAACTCTGTCTCAACACGTGGATTGGGCAAGCGGAATGTGAGGAATGTTTTTATTCCCAAAGGACTTTTCTTAAAAAAGGAAAGGTATTCTCCAAAAAATCGCTCTACTACAGATTCGTCTACCAGCTTTCCCTCCCAATCCCATTTGTATTCCGTAGCACCCAACTCTGCAAACGAACGATATGCTTCTTCTGCCTCGTATTGCGTGCTCACATATGTTTTGTAATGCCAGTAGGGCTTGTTGGCGTGATCAGGATGCTGCGTTACCATGGTTGCTGGAATTTTTCTAGCTTTCATTGATAAACTCCTTTATCCGCTCTACTGCAAGTCGTAGCTTCTCAATTGGTGCAGCAAAGCTAAGCCGTACGTGTCCAGGAGAAAGAAATGCTTCTCCTGGAATAAGGGCAACATGCTTTTTCTCCAACAGCCTTTCGCACCAATCCATGGTTGACTGATTTTTACCTAAAAGACGCTTAATGCCAATAAAGAAATAAAAACTCCCCTCCGGAATGGTCACATCTAGCTGTGGTATCTTTACCAACTCCTTTGCAAGAAACGTGCGTCTTTTGGCAAATTCTGCAACCATCTGTACTACTTCTTTCTCTGACTTAGTAAATCCAAGTGCTGCCTTCTGGGAAATGGATGATGCATTGGCCGTAAGATGCCCTTGAAGGTCAACCATGGAAGAAATAACCTCCTTAGGACCTGCTGCATATCCAATTCTCCAACCTGTCATTGCATAGGTTTTGGAGAAACCATTCATAGTAATAACATGTTGTTGAATTTTTTTATTCAGTGATGCTATGGAAATATACTTCCCTTTAAATAAGAGCTTCTCATACATTTCGTCGGCAATAATCCATATACCATGCTTTATCGCAAGTTGTGCAATTTTTTGTAATTCCTCTTTTTCAATTATTGCTCCTGTTGGATTTGAAGGAGAATTAAGCAACAATACTTTTGTTTTTGAGGTAATTTTTCTTTCTACTTCTTTTGCGGTAAGCTTAAACGGAGGCACAAGACGAATAAATACAGGTGCCGCACCTGATAGCTTGACCTGCTCTACATATGTACCCCATGTAGGAAGAGGAACAATAGCTTCGTCGCCTTTCTCACATAATACCTGAAACGCAATATACAATAATGGCCTTGTCCCACTACCAATAATAATCTCTGACTGGTCGTAGGTAATATGATTTTCTTTACGGAATTTTTCGACCAATGCCTCTCTTAGCTCTGGTATTCCTGCTGTTGCTGTGTAATGACTAAATCCAGTCTCTATTGCATCCTTCCCAGCCTGTTTTATAGGTAATGGCGTCTGAAAATCTGGCTCACCCCGTCCAAAGTTAATCACTTCAATGCCTGCCCTTTGCATGGCCTTTACTTTTGAATCCATTTTTAAGAGTGGCGACTTCGTTAGCTGTTGTATTCTTTTTGTTAGTATTTTTCTCATAAAAAATCCCTTCCACATTACCTAGTTGGTAATATGTAAGGGCGTTTTATCGCTGTACCACCTTACTTTTGTCTTAAGCTCTCCGTTACCGACAAGCTTTTGTTCTATTACGGGAACTTCCCGACTGGTTCTACTCGTATAAAACTTTCTTCCAGTGGCTCCGGACGTTGCTCCATCAATGCCTATAGTTATAGTATACGTGGTTTCATATACCCTTGTCAAATTAGCGGGTAATTTTCTCTAAGTTTTGTGCGGGAAGATAATTGGGGTCAAGCTGTAATGTCTTTGCAAGAAGAGTCTGCTCTAGTTGCGTATTCCCAAGTCTGTATGCCAAAACGCTTGCCTGAAAATATGCATCACGATACGTTGGATATTTTTGAGCAATCCCCTGCCAAAGTCCTAAATCTTCTTGAAGGAGATTTCTTTTGCTAACTACCACTTGTAATTCGTTGGTTTTCTGAAAAAGAAAATATCCCTGCCAGAGACTTACTCCACCAATAATGATAAAAAAAAGAAATAAGCCGCTACGCCCCACTGTAAATTTGCCAATGGGTCTTTTGGTTATTTTATTGAGTCCTTCGGTAATAATTTGGGAAATATTCGGTAATTGTGGAGCTTTAAGGCTAATTCTCTTTTCTACCTTATCTGGTTTTGTCTTCTCAACTACCTTTTGAGCGTTCTTTTCCCGAGTATTTACCGATTTATTACCGATAGAGGTTCTGTCTTGCTTGGAATGGTATACCTTTTCCTTATTTCTTGTAAAATATCGTTTTTTGGTAGTCATATATGTTAAAAAATAAGATCTTCTACTTTTTTCCCTTTCCAGTGCTTTTTCCATGTTTCGTATTCACTAAAGCTTTTTGTCTTTTGTACTTTGTCCAAAAACATAATGCCATCTAAATGATCTATCTCGTGCTGAAAAACCCTCGCATGGAAGTCATCTTTTAAGTCAAACTCTACTTTTTTTCCCTCTCTATCAAGCCCAACAACCGTGCATGAAATTGGCCTTGGAACAAGACCTCGAAGATCTGCAGATAAGTCGCCTTCCCAATCTTCCTTTATTTCTTCTGATGTCTTTGTAACAACTGGATTAATAACAATAGTCAGAGGGAATGGATTTTTTCCCTCATATCGTGGGTTTTTTGGATCAACTATTACCACAATCACCCGCTTATTCATTCCAACTTGGGGCGCAGCAATCCCTACCCCATCATTTTTAAGACATGTTGCAACAAGTGTATCTAAAAATGCTTGGAATTCTTTTGTATGTAATTCCTCTAGTGACACGTCTGTGGATTTCTGCCGCAGAATTGGGTTACCAAGACGAATCATGGGAAATGTCTGCATAGAAAGAGTATAGCAAAAAAGATTCTTACTTAGGCCAGGAAGTAACAATAAGAGGCTTATCTCCTATTCCCATTTGGGAATAGATTTCTTCGGTAACAAATGGCATGAATGGATGCAAAAGCTCAAGAAGAATCGTATAGATATTTGCCAAAACAGTATACGAATTTGTGTCTACTCTACTTTTGACATCCTCAATATACTTATCTGCAAAAGTATGCCAAGAAAATTCATAGAGACGCTCTGCAGCCAAGTTGAATTGATATTTTTCTAGATACTCGGTGATTTCTTTTGCAAATCGCTTTACTTCCTCAACCATGTCTTTATCAGGTTGAGAAATGGCAAATCCCTCCAGTTGATGCAGTGAGAGACTTTGTATGCTCCCCATTCCTTCTGGCTTTTTCATCTCCAAAAACCGTGCCATATTCCATAACTTATTTGTAAATTTACGCGCTGCATCTAACTTGGCGTAACTCATTGCCTGATCATTACCTAGACCAGTACCATACACCAAAGCAAATCGTACTGTATCTGCACCATACTGGTCTGCCACTTCCAAAGGATTTACCACATTCCCTTTGGATTTACTCATTTTCTTGCCCAACGGATCGTTAACCAGTCCATGTAAGACAACATCTCGAAATGGGACAGTTTTCTCAAGCTGCTTGGTATCGGTAACATGTTTTCCATTGGCAACATATAAGCCAAGCATAAGCATTCGAGAAACCCATGCTTTAAGAATGTCATAACCTGTTTCCATAACAGATGTTGGATAGAATTTTTCAAAATCCCCAGGCTTGGAGGTTTTCAATGTGACATATGGCCATTGGCCAGAAGAAAACCATGTGTCAAAGGTATCGGTTTCTGGTAAATATTTTTTATTTTTTTCCTTTTGATCTTCAAAGACAATTTTTGCAGTAATTGGTGCAACAACTTTTTGCAACCCATTCTCAATTTCTTCCCATGAATGTGTTTTTAAAATTTCATCTAATTGTCCCGACATGTGTTTTTTTTCTGAATCAATAAAGGAAACCGAAAAGTCTTTTTCCTGCGCAATTTCATACCACACAGGAATCTGAATTCCCCACACATTTTGCCTACTTATGTTCCAGTCCCGAAGTCCAGCGTACCATAGCTTGAGAGTATGAACAAAACCTTGTGGATAGATTTTTACCAATTTTTCATCTACTGCCTTGTTCGCATTTTCAATAAGAGGTTTTACTTTTACGTACCATTGCTCTAGAGGAAGTGGCTCTAAAATTGTCTTACATTTATAGCAAACGCCAATTCGAGATACATACTGCTCGTCCACTTTTACCAAAAGCCCAAGTTGTTTCATTTTTTCTACCACTGCAGCTCTCGCTTGCTTAACATACAGTCCTTCAAATTCTCCTGCATAATGATTCATCTTTCCATCAAATCCAATTACCTGCTTCATGGCCAAATGGTGCCTTCTTCCTGTTTCAAAGTCAGCAAAATCGTGTGCAGGCGTAATCTTTACTACACCTGTCCCAAAGGTTGGATCAACAGATTCATCTGCAATAACTTGTATTTTTGCTTTTCCTAAAACAGTCTCAATTTCAATTTCTTTCCCAACATACTCTGTATACCTCTTGTCGTCCGGATGTACAGCGACTGCTGTGTCTCCAAATTTTGTCTCTGGTCTGGTTGTTGCTAAGGTAAGTGGGCCATATTTTATGTAATACAATGGGTTTACGCGTTCCTCATGAACAACTTCCAGGTCGGAAAAGGATGTTCCATCTCTTGTGCAGTAATTTACCAACCGATAATCCCGGTAAATAAGACCATCATTATACATTTTTCGAAATGTATCTTTGACTATTGCGACAATATCTGGATCAAGTGTAAATTTTTGCCTTGACCAATCCAAAGAAAAGCCAAGTCGTCTGAGTTGTTTTTCTATACCACCCTGATTTTCGCCAACGTACTTCCAAATCATGTCAAAAAGCTCTTGTCTGTTATAGTCAAATCGAGATTTTCCTTCTGCCTGAAGCTTTTTTTCAAAAACAAATTGGGTCTCCGTACCTGCATGATCAGTACCTGGTAGCCATAAAGCAGCATCCCCAAGCATCCGGTGATACCTGATAAGAATGTCTTCTACCACAAACATTGCATGACCAAAATGCAAATCTCCATTTGCATTAGGAGGGGGAAGAATAATAGAGTATGGCTTGCCAGTTGGATTGATTTCTGGCTGGAAATACCCTCCCTCTTCCCACTGCTTATAAATTTTTTCTTCTACTTTTGTATGATCGTAAATCTTATCCATATGTATGCACATTATACCTCAGGGATAGGTTCTTTTGTATTCTCAAACATTGCATGCTCAACAGGTGAAAAGAAAAACATAAGAAGCGGCAATGTGCCCAGAAGAATAGCTACTACTTGTAATGAATGGTCTGCTAAAAGTCCCACGAGAGGATTAAGAAAAATAAGAAAAAATCGTCTTGTCATGGAAATAGTTGATAAAACGGTTGCTCTATTTTCTGATGGTATAAATGGATTCATATAAGAAATCATAAGATCCATTCTTGTAAAGCCAAATCCCCCTGCAAAAATCAGGAATAAGAGGATAGTAATCATGTTGGGGAAAATTCCAACAAGAAGAAAGGCAACGCCTGTAAGTCCTGCGCTTATAGTAAGATATCTCTTGCTTGATCCAAAAAGTTTTTCAAGACGTGGAAAAAAATGAGCTACTAATATTTCTGACCCTACAAGAATTGGTATGATAAATCCGAATAAAAAAATAGGTGTATGTATTTGCAGCAATAAGGGCTGATAAATCCATGTTATAAAATATGCACTTGTTGCAACAAAAATCCCATCAAGTCCAAGAAGACGAAGTTTTGGATGTTGGTAAAAAAAGATGATTCCTTTTTTAACTGCCTGGAAAGGATTGCCTCTTTTAAGAGTTTCTCTGTGTATTTTTGGTTCTGCAATACTCCATGCAACTAAGGCTGCAAGAAGTAATGGCACTGCAGTTGCAAGCATTGGAACATTCAACCCAAAATGTGCTGCAATAAGAGAACCAAGGGGAGCTGCAATTAATACACCAAGATAATTTATTGCCTGAGAACGGCTACTTTTCTGTTTTATTTGCCCCTCTTTGCCCTCCTCTACTAATGCATCATAAAGCAATGCATTATCAGCACCAGAAATGAGAGATAGCGAGAGTGCCATAAGAAATTCACCAAGAATAAACATGTCAAAATAAGGAGTACTTCCATATAAAAATGAAGCAACAGCATCCAAAGCAACGCCTGCTACAAGTACGTATTTCCTACCAAACCTATCTGCAACCATACCCATAGGAACATCAAGTAAAAAAAGGCAGACCATGAACCAAGACTGCAATACCTGCACTTGAAAAAGGCTTATGTGTGCCCATTGTGTATAAAATGGCACCAACACCGCAGAAAAGAATCCAAAATCCTTTAGGAACATGAAAAGATAGTATTTATTAATTGTTGATTTCATAGATATATTGTATATGTTTACCCATCAAAAAACCGCTCCTATGAGCGGTTGTGCATTGCATATTGCAACCGCCTCAGCTAAGAGCGACTACAACAACGACTAATTTCTTTATCATAGATAGTATTATAACTGATTGCTTTCTCTTCGTCAAAACTGACAAACTAGCTTGTGGCAAGTTTGTAACCCCTTGTCCTAATGGTAACAATCTCAAAATCATTTTTTTGCTTTTTTAGTTTCCCACGTACCCGAGCAACCAGCCTATCAACCGACCAGTCCGACACACCATATTCTTTATATTCTGGCCATACAAGCTCGACAATTTTTTCTCTTTCAACAATTTGATTGGGGAATTTTTTTAACAATTCAAAAAGCATGTGCTCTTTTTTACTAAATTCAACGAGGGTAGGTTGCTGATTCTTTCTTCTACCATTATTCTCTACAAATAATTCAAAAAGTGGACTAAAAAGCATACTCATGCCATTTCTTTCCCCAATAAATCCCGTGTTCCACAAGTACTGTCCCCTTTCTCTCTCCTGTGCATTTATCTTTTTCCCATCTACAACACGCCTTACAATCTCTTGCTCCTCCTCGGTAAGACTTTCCCACAATTCTTCTGATTGCAAGATAATTCTCTCGTCATTTTCTAATGCCTGCGTAATATCCTCTTCAGAAAGAATTTTTTTCTTAAGAGTTACTTCATGCAGCACCACGAGAGCAAGCTGGACGTACTGCGCATGCCCACCAGACATATCAATAATAAGCTGTCGAATTGCTGGGGGAAGAGATAAATGATACTTATCCGACAGCGCACCAAACATACTATCCATATCTGTAGAATTCGCTGGCTTCATATACTGCGTTGCGGCAAATGACGACATTGTTTGACGAGAAAATGTTTTGGGCGCCAAGACGTCTAATTCCCTGTATGAAGTAAACACATAGGAAAGCTTCTGATTGGTTGCATCTTGCATGGCTTGGAGATTGTTGAGAAATTCCGGCGTTGCGCTGTCAGACATACGATCGAAGCGAAGGAAAAAAAGCGTTGGATAAATAGATGCTTTTACCAACTCGACAAGTGACTCCCTTACCCCATCAAAGGTAAGAAATAGGTCTCCGGACTGAATACTATTATCAAATAAGTCAGAAATTTTTTGTTTGAGACTTGTGTCTAAGACAGAGTTTTCAATGGTATCAACGATTCTCTTAAAAGTAAGTCTCCAAAAAGGAAAAACTTCCCGCTCGATAAGGTTATTCAAATCTATAGGAATAAGAAGAATTTTTCCATCCTTTGGAATATATAATCTTTTAATGTCCTTGTGATACAGAAAGAATCGAAGAAAATTACTAATACCTACCCGCTTCATCCCAATCAGCTGAACAGATTGCCTATGCTGAAGATGAATTCCTAGGGTCTTGGCATCTTTATCCCGAAACCCTAACGGAAACTGCATTTCTGTAATCGAAATGTCCATGTGTGTGTATTATACAGGCTTTCCTTACAAATTCAAATTCCTATTGTCTGGAAAATGTCTGATTGCCATTTGTGCGAGTATGCTATACTAAGTCTGTGATTAGTCACGGATTTAACATTAAAACCATCGAAGACGAGCCAATCATAGGTAAAACCGTATTGGTACGAGTTGATTTTGATGTTTCATTTAAGGCACTGCATAAAATCGCCGACGATACTCGCCTGAGAGAATCCTTAGCAACCATTCTCTATCTTCTTAAGCATCGCAATAAATTAATTCTTGTCTCCAAACTTGGCCGACCAGAAAAAAGAGACAAAGATCACTCGATGAATTTGGTAGAAGCACGACTTAAGCATTATCTTCCTCTTCATAAAATTACTGTTGTTGATGATTTTTTGGATCCAAAGAGTAAAAGTATTTTTGAGAATCAAAAACAGAGCGATATTTTACTTTTAGAAAATATTCGCTTTTACCCAGAGGAGGAGAAAAATGACGATGAATTTGCAAAAAAACTTGCTGCGCTAGCTGATGTCTATGTCATAGATGCATTTGCCATGATGCATAGAAAAGAGGCTACTATTGTTGGCGTGCCAAAGTATCTCCCCTCTTTTGCAGGACTTTTATTGGCAAAAGAAATTGCCTCTATTGCAAAAGTTGTTGAGCACCCCCTAAAACCATTCGTTGCAATTGTTGGAGGAGCAAAAATTCCAGACAAACTTGCT
>DASQJJ010000059.1:0-6655 GCA_035631115.1 Candidatus Eiseniibacteriota bacterium | reverse complement strand
TGAATGTTTTCTTATACAATTTTGTTATCTACTTCTCCCTTAAGTTGGGCCTCAAACTGGTCTAAAGAAACAGAGCCCATGTCTTCTCCGGAGCGCTTTCGCACTGAGAGAGCATTACTCTCGATTTCCTTATCCCCTATTATACCCATAAATGGTACTCGTTGTAAAGTGTGCGTACGAATTTTAGCCTGAAGCCTTTCTGGGGTATTATCTACTTCTACGCGAAATCCTGCCTCTTCTAGCTGTTTTGCCACTTTTCCTGCATATTCTGCGTGTCTATCGCTAATTGGAAGAAGTGCAACTTGCACGGGAGAAAGCCATGTTGGCAATTTTCCTTCAAAATTCTCCAGAAGAATTGCCAAAAATCTCTCAAAAGAGCCATAAATTGCTTTATGAAAGACTGCTGGCTGTACTTCCTTTCCGTCATTTTCTATATATTTTACTTTAAAATTCTTTGGCTGCTGGAAATCAAGTTGTATTGTCCCGGTTTGCCACTCTCTGCCTAAGCTGTCTTTCATAAGAATATCTACTTTGGGTCCATAAAATGCACCCTCACCTGCTGCCTCGAAATATTCCTGTCCAGACTCATCAAGGACTTTCTTAAGACCTGCCTCGGCAACATCCCAATCTTTTCCCTCTCCCATAAAATTCTCAGGTCTAGTACCAAAGCGTAATTTATAGGACAAATTAAATACACCAAAGCATATTTTAATCATATCCATAATCTTGCCAAACTCTTCTCCAATTTGACTTACAGTGACAAAAGTATGGGAATCGTCCTGATGAAATTCTCGTGCTCTGAAAAGCCCATTAAGAGTTCCAGATAATTCAAATCTATGCAAAACTGTTGTCTCGGACAACCTCATAGGCAAATCACGATAGCTTCTGGTTTTGGCATTAAAAATAGTCATGGCATTTGGGCAATTCATAGGTTTTATGCCAAAGACTTCTGTTCCTTCATAGGGGTCCTTACTATCCTCTCTAAGAAAACTCATGGGAGAGATAAACATATCGTCTCGATAATGAAACCAATGCCCAGAGGTCTCGTACAATTCTTTTTTAGACATAACAGGAGTCATAACCTCGGTATATCCAAAGTCTTTATGAACTTTTCGAGAAAAATTTAAAAGCTCGTTAAAGACAATAAGTCCTTTTGGTAAGAAGTATGGCATACCAGGAGCAGTCTCGGTAAAAATAAATAATTCTAATTCTTGTCCTAATTTTTTATGATCGCGCTTTTCTGCCTCTTCTAACATTTGCAGGTAATTATCTAATTCTTCTTTACTAAAAAATGCTGTTCCATAAATTCTGGTAAGCATTTTATTTTTCTCGCTCCCTCGCCAATATGCGCCGGCAAGCTTCATTAGCTTAAAATGCTTAAGCTCAACTGATGGGTCCATTTCATGTCCACCCCGACATAAGTCTGGGTAATTACCTGCTTTATAAAGAGTAATCTGCTCTCCACGACCAACGATCTCGTCGATAAGCTCTAATTTATATGGATTATTTTTGTAAAATTCCCGAGCTTCTTTTTCTGACATTTCAATTCGCTCAAATTTTTTCCATGATTTTACCAGTTCGTGCATTTTCTGCTCGATTTTGGGTAGATCTGCCTCACTAATTTTGACATCACCCATATCTAAATCTTCGTAAAATCCATTCTCTATTGCAGGACCAATGGTCTGAAGACTTCTAGGCCACAAATCGATAACAGCAGCAGTAAGTAAATGCGCTGCCGTATGTCTAAGGTTTTGTAATTTTTCTTTATCGTTATTCATAATTCTCAATATATCAGATTGGTCTTTTCTTTGAAAGGAGTCAGGCAGGTCGACTTCTGCCCCAACTCCTCCTAGCCTAGCGTTTTTTAGACCAACGACTAAGAAGAGATCTCCTCTTAGGTTTCTGATTAGCTTGCCTTTCTACATCTTGGGCTTGCAATCTTCGGTCATACGCATCCAATGGTATTTCCATTGGTTTGTTGCCATCAGGTCCTGGTTGAAAAGGATTTATTCTTTTTTCGATAACTCCATTATCGTCAAGAACATATACTCTGTCTCCTCCATCCCATCCAATTTTAGAATTTCCTGATCCTTGCTTTTTTTCTGCCATATTTCTCACCTCCTTCTCTTTGTCATTTCGAACAAAGTGAGAAATCTCTTCAACAGACCTCTCGTTTTATTCGAAAGGACGTTTTTCCATAAAAAAACCTCCTTTCGGAGGTCGAATTTGCACAGCAACTACAACCTCCTTACGAAAGAGTTGTAGTAGTTGTTAATGCGATTTGTATTTTCATTACTTATTAGTGTATCAAATAAAATGTTAGGTTGTCAAATTTAGTCATGGTCACTGATTTTTAGGAAGCTTCGACTCTGTCCAATTGTCTTACAGCTTCTAATGCATCTTCAATACGTCGTCTTAATCTTCTTTCAATATTTTTAAAACGGGCTCTATACGCTGGAGTATGAGGGTGTGGCATAAGAGTATCTTGCCATTTATCGTATCTTTCACTATCTCGCGTAATCCTATCAAATAAACGTTCTCTTTCTTGTTGGGGACAAGGCTTTTGATTCATGCAGATATTATACTATAAGATTCTATTTGAAGCAATATAGTAAGTAGTAATTGTTATTTAAGGTGCTAATTCTTCCTGAATTCCCTGCAGAGACTTAAGCGTAATGTCCACAAATTCTTGGAGTGGAATTCCTAATTTTGCTTCGCAAAGTAAGATTTTTTCCTTTTTTGCAGCTTTTGCAAATTCTTTGTCTTGTAATTTTTGTAATACGATGTCTTTGGTTGGAAAGACTAATTGCTTTTCTTTATTCTCCTCTGTAAGTGCCATAATAATGCCCGTTAGCTCGTCACAGCAGTACAATGCCCAATCCATAGGACTTTCCGACGTAACTTTGGTAAATTCAAAATTGTGTGCCTTTATAGCATGCTCAACAACATTGGGGATACTATTTGGCTCTAATTCAAAAAGAAATAGTCCATGCTTATCTGGATTGCCTTTGCATTTTTCGTAGTCTGCATCATGCAAAAGTCCTGTTATGCCCCATTCCTCGACATTCCCATTAAATTTAAGTGCTAAGGTCTTCATTACTGCCTCTACTGCAAAAGAATGCTTTAAAAGAATAGGATTGGATAAATGCTTTGTGAGAATCTGAAGAGCAATTTCTCTAGTCATAGAGTTAGTATATCAGGTTAGATGGGGTGGAGCTAACTGGACTCGAACCAGTGACCTTTTCAATGTCAATGAAACGCTCTAGCCAACTGAGCTATAGCTCCGTACGCTCAATTATAGCAAAGATTGGATTTCTTCAAAAGCATAAAAACAAGGGTTGTCTGGTTAATGCCATAACAACCCTTGTCTGTTTCACAAAAATGAAATTAAAAACCCATTGGTTCTCCTAAATCCAAAGGCCTGACAGTTCCTGCAACAACTACTACCTTTCCTTCTCTTGCCAGTATTCCTCTGCCCGCATCATTACTAAGTACACCGGTTTCTTTAGCTCTTCGTGCTGCAACAGAATTCGCTTGTTCTAGCGCTGCTTCGTTCATGCCGTCTCTAACTGCTGATCTACCTCCCATTGCTGTTCTTACCATAATTTATTTCACCTCCCTTCTTATTTGTCATTTCGAACAAAGTGAGAAATCTCATGAGATCTCTCGACAAGCTCGAGATGACAACCAACACCACAAAAAAACTCCCCTGTGGGGAGCTGTGTATTTTTGTTAATTTACTTTAACAAGTACATTCTCCCCCATCTAAGGAGTTAAAAAAGAAAATACTAAATCTTCTTGAGAATGTCATTGTACAAATATACTAGCAAAGATTTTTTTTAATTTCAAGAGGAAAAATTCAGGGGTATTAGTATGTGATGTATCAGAACATGTGCCAATACCCCTGAAAATAATTCCCTTATACTCCTGCCTCAGCATTTACACCATACCATCCTCTTGATTGTTTTTGCCAATCAGCAGTAGACATTTCTGCAGGTCTTGCAACATGATCGTCTCGTGTTGGCGCTAATTTACCTTCTTGTCCTCGGACTGTAGACATAGTAAAGGCTCCTCTTCTTGTTCCTTCTCTTGCTGGAACTGTTTGTTGTACTTTTTTTGCCATAATTCATTTCACCTCCTTCCACAATCCCCTGCAGTTTCCTTCTCGCCTTACCTACTATTCGTAGCGCAGCTCGAAGAGCACTTGCTAAGGGATGACGGACTATTTATATGATTCTGGACAAGCCAGAATGACGTATTGTCCATCAAAAAACCGCCTTTCGGCGGGAATAATACAACTTAGGTACTATCACCCCGCCGCGTTAGCGGATAAGGATAATAATACTAATAAGTTGTTTCTGTATCATAAAAATAATTATAGCAAACATTTTTTTTCCTTTGCAAGGGGAAAATTTCTATACAGCTTCTGGTTCTGATCTTCTGTCAGGAAGAGATTCTGGCAATGCTGTAAATTCTGGTGCATCAAAAGGCTCTATATGTGCAGCTGGGTAATTAATAACCTTCAAATCCTCATCTGCCACATATTGTCCATTGTCTAATTTTTTCACAAATGCACCATCTGCTAAAATGAGTGTCCATTCCTGTTGGATACTTCCGTCATTTTGTGGCACATCTACCTCTGCCCACAATTGTCCAGGATTTTCTGGGGTCATTGGCAGAATAAGATCTGCATGTACTTTACAGTCACCATTCCCATTATCCAAATCTGCCATAACACCTGTTTCGTCTTTTTGATTTAGATAGCTCATCCCCAGAGCAAAATGGACGCCGGTACGCTTCTCATTAAGGCCAATATCTATAGAGCTGTATGGTGGATATTGATTGGTACCCATAGCACTTTCTCCAATTCTGTCGACTCCCGGATTTTCTGCTAAGACTTTTGCAAAATGTGCGCGTTGCTTGATTATTTCTGGATCTGCATCATCCCCAACAATTTCCCATGATGCAAGCCTTCCGTGCTGATACCGTAGAGATATATTGCTGAGTAAAACATCTTCAAACATCACAGGGAATGGATACGCAAGTTGTCCAGTAATTACTTCCTTATATTGTCCCAGTTCTGCAGGGTTATTTACGTCTGATGGTGCTCCAAATACCTCACTCCCTGGAAAATTTTTCTCAAGACCTGCATGATTGTCCCACCGGCGTGGCACAACTTGACCATCTTTAACAATTTGTGTAACAACAACCAAATCGGTAACAAATCGCGGATCTTTGAAAAACATATTCTTTTCTGGAGGTGTAGACATAACGCGGATTCGGCGTGAATTACTCATGTGTACAGCAAGCTTTTCTTGAGACTTTAATATTTCGTGTGGATTTCTTTCGCATCCTTTTAGCCAGTAATATATTTGGTTTTCATGGCTAATTTCGTACCCATTTACAATACTATCTGCTTTTGCTGTACCAGCTCGTGGTTGTGATGCACCCATCCACTCTCTTTCTTGAAGACGTATTTTATCTGGGCCTTTTTTACTTTCTTCTTCTCCTTCATGTGGCGAGTACATTCGTGCGTGCTGCATTTCTTCATATGCATTATGCTCTTCATCTGTCATCTGAGCGGTAAATTGAGGATCCATCGTATACCGAACGGCAGCAATACCGTCTGCCCACTTCATTTCTGCTCGCTCGTGGACCATTAATTCTTCTATTGCATCAGCTCTTTGCTGCGGATCCATTTGTGAAAATGCTTTTATCCGCTCTAGCTCTATCGACGGTCTTCTATCTAGATAATGAATATCGGTAATACCTTTTGCTTGTGCAACAGCAATAACGGTGTTTGCATATGCCAATCCTGCTTCATCCTCTACAGCTAGATAAGTGAGTAATTTACCTCCAGGCTTGACCTTTACCGAATCAACAACAATAGTTGCCATTTTAAATAATACGTCTTGATTTGGTATCACTTCTCCTGTTTCAGAATAATGGTAAAGCCGCGCTCTATCTGCATCCTTGGGAAAAGTTATTGTTTCAGTGCGTTGTTTTGCTGCAAATTCAGGTGCTTTGTGGAGTTGATGTGGGCCAACTGGCATCATCCCGGGGATAACGTCGGGTACATGAGAAGGTGGACCTGGTTTTCGTACTTCAGCTGTCATATAAATTAGACTTGTAGTACTTTATATCTTTTTGAGGCTATTGTCAAGCTAGGAGGTTTGGTTGGAGACGGAGCGTTCCCCAGACATAAGATGAGACATATTTTTCTTATTAAATCCACCACTTTTCTTTTTTACTGTATGGAGCCAGGCTCCAGCATTTTCCACTTTTTTCCGCGCTTCCCTAATAACACCAAACATCCATTCAAAAAAGGTAACATGGTATTTCCCTGGATTTACTACTCCCGTACCTACTGCTTGGGCAACGTGCTGTTCTATTGCCTTAGTTGCACCTGCCAATCGTTGCAGCTCGTACATAATGCTTTGGACTTGTTGTCTAATTTCTGCAGACTCCTTATGCATAGAGGTTTTACCAGCCTCTTTAATTTCTTTAAAGTAGCTCATTGGAGCCTCATTTGGGGATTTCTGCTCTTTTTTCTTTGTTGCGTCTTTTAGGTCAAGCTCTTGGCCAGGCTTAAGGTCTCCTTTATTTCCATTTGCACTACTATACTTATCGGCACCCAAAATTTGTGCCCACATGT
>DASQJJ010000058.1:0-6113 GCA_035631115.1 Candidatus Eiseniibacteriota bacterium | reverse complement strand
AGGAGACAAAAGCACTACATCCCCTGGTGTGGCCAATTTTTTCGCTGCCTTAACAATCTGCTTCATCGTCTTACAGTTTTCTATAATTTGAAATTTTAAATTTGAAATTTGAAATTCCGCTTTTATCCTTTCCCATTCCATTCCAATTCCTATAATTGCCTTAATATTTGGCACCTCGCCAATTACTTTTCCCAATTCTGTAAAATCCGACTTCTTACTTGACCCTCCTAAAATAAGGATTTCTGGACTGGTAAATGCTTGAATTGCGGCAATTGCAGTCTCGGGAGTTGTAGAGAATGAATCGTCGTAATAGCGTACGCTCTCCACTTCCCGTACCAATTCCAATCTATGCTCAAGTCCCTTAAATGTCTTTAAGACAAAAGCAATATCCGCAAGACCTACTCCTGCAAAATATGCCGCCATAGTTGCAGCACAGACATTTTCCAAATTATGCCCACCGGGAAGAAGAACATCTGCAACATCTATTACTTTTGTTTCCTGGTTATTACTCTTAAGAATTACTTCGTTATCTCGAACAAAGCATCCTGTCCCAACTGGTCTATATCTACTTATCCAAGCAATCTGTGCAGACGTTACTGTTGCAGATTCTGTTGTTGCAGGATAATCGGTATTAAGAATTGCCATATCATCTGCAGTCTGGAAGCGGACAATATTTCTTTTTGCATCCACATACTCCTTAATACTACTGTGATAATTTTGATTTCCATATGCATCTAAGTGCTCTTGGGTTACCATAAGCATAACGCTAATATGAGGGCTTACCTGCAGGTCTTGGAGTTGAAAAGAAGACATCTCTAAGACTACTAAAGATTGAGCAGTTACTGTATCCAAAAAAGATAATGGAGGAAGTCCTATGTTGCCCCCTAGATATGCATCTTTTCCTCCCTTTTTTAGCATTTCATAGATTAGACTACTTGTTGTTCCTTTTCCTTTTGTCCCGGTAACGCCAATAATTTTCCCTGGACAGTTGTCAAAAAATATTTTTGTATGAGAGGTTACTGTCCCTTTAAATCCTTTTAAAAAATCTGCTTTGAGAGAAATACCAGGACTTCTTACCAATACATCAAATCCATGCACCATCTCTTGTGTAAATGGTATGCCTAACAAAAGAGGAATGTGTTGCTTTTTACATTTTTTTAAAAGAAGGCTCCATGCCTCCCCTACTCCGGCCAATTCTTTCTCTGATTTTTCATCCAAAATACTAAAAGGGATACTGTGCTCTAAGAAATATGTTGCTGTAGATACACCTTCTACCCCAAGTCCCACAATACCAATGTGTTTATCTACTAGTTGTGCAAGTTTCATTATGCTGATTGTATCATGAGTCTAAAGATATATAGGTAAGAGATGCTGGAGGCAACTTTGCTTCTCTAAAAATAGATGTTAATAGTTGGGTATCCCCTGTTGTATGCATTGTATGCTTTACTAATTTTGGGTCTGTAAAAGCTTGATTGTTGGCTAAAATTCTTTTAACCTGGCGTGCAACAGCACTTCCTGAATCCAAAAGCATAATTTTTTTGGTAAGAATATTTTCCATTTCGTCTCTGAGAAAAGGAAAATGCGTGCATCCAAGTGCAATTATGTCCACCTTTGCTTTTTGAAATGGCAGAAGGATATCTCGAAGCATCTTTTGCACCTTCTCACCACGCACTTCCCCTTTTTCGACCAAGGGTACTAATTTATTTGTGCCAAGATTAACAACATCTACCGTAGATGCAAACTGCTCAATAAGATGTTTTTGATAATAGCTTTTTGCTGTCCCATTGGTAGACAGAATACCAATTTTTCTCTTCTTGGTAAGCTCTGCTGCTTTTTTTACAACGGGTACGGTCCCCACAATCGGGACATCTTTAAAGTCATTTCGGAGTCTATCTATGCATGTTGTAGTAATTACATTACACGCAACAACAATAAGTTTTACCTTTTTCGTAAGGAGAAATTGAATAAGGCGCTTTGCATGAAGGTAGATGTCTTCTGGGTCGCGGTCCCCATAGGGAGCATTTTTACTATCTCCTATATACACTGTGGATTCATGAGGAAGCAGTGTAACTATTTCTTTCCAAACCGTAAGTCCCCCAACCCCACTGTCCATTACACCAATAGGTCTCTTGTCCATATCGTTTTATTGAAAATTGAGAACTAAAAATTGAAAATTGATCTTGTACCAGGGGGCAGAGTCGGACTGCCGACCGCCACGTTATGAATGTGGTGCTCTAACCACTGAGCTACCCTGGCCTTTAAGTACTGCCTATTTTAGCATGTTTCAGTCCCTCGATCCAGCCTCTTACCTCCCACAGCGATTCTTTACTGTTTTTTACATGAATTCTCAACACACCATGATAATTGTCCGTTTTATATTGCCTTTTCCATGCAACATGTTGATAAAAGGGTTTTGTAAACTGTTCTGGAGATACTTTTAAGATATCAATCCAGTACTGCTGAATTTCTTCTGCTCTATTTTCGTATGATTCATTCAAGGTTAATCGTAAAACTAAATCTTCTTCTTTAATATGAAAAATCTCTTTTAACCATTTAATATAAAAAGTAATCATTTCTGGATCAGAATTACAAAAACCTAATCTGTGTTCATGCTTATTTTTAAATCCTTCTCCCCAATATAAAGCAACGCCTGCAATAAATAACTCTTTTTTAGACAATTTACTTGTTTGCTCTTTAGCACTATTATGAAAGCCAATCTCTGCAATTCTCTGCGTATCTGTATGTAGTCTCTGGGCACGCACTCTTCCCTTTTGTAGCGCCATCATTGTATTTTGTTGTAATTTGTCTCTTTGCTTTTTTGAAAGTACTATGTACTTAATCCATAACCGAATTGTGGTCTTGGGAATGTGAGTTTTCTCATAGATTTGTCCAAGACTCAATCCCATTTCTCTAAAATCTCTAACTTGATCTTTAATCTTACCTGAATATCTCATGTCTTTATTATGATATTCTTATTGCTACTAGTCAACAAGAAATATTTATATATCTATTGAGTTCATTTAATTGACTTGCCATATTGAAGCTGTTATAATAAATTTATACGCGGGGTAGTGTACAGTGCACGTGAGGCTTAACATAATGGGCCATCTTATTAGAAATAATGAGAATGAATCTCAGCTATATCGGTAAACTCCAACTTTATTTCATATAAAAGGACAATACCGAGGGAAGACTCGCCAATTGACGAGAACCCGTAGAGACTATACGCTGAGGATCCTAACATAACTGAAGGATTAAGATATAGTCCGACACTCTGGGTAACCAGAGCAACAGCTAGCATAATCTCACAGGCTAGGCGCAACTCCTAGCCCCGCAACACAGTCCTCTTCTCTTTTCCTTACTCTCCTTGTACAATGAGTTCATGACACCAGAAGCAACACCAATCAGCGAACCACTCCGCTCTCCGGAAGTACAAAAACCCTCCCCTGCTCTTGCTCTTCGTCTCCACCATGGCGGAGAAGCATTCAATGCAGATGTGCCACTTTCCAAAGACTCTGAAAACGATTCATTTAAAAGCGCTGTTACCGCACTCGACAATCACAATCGGGTTGCCCGAAAAGCAGATGAGGCAAAATTTGCTCAAACCTTTAAAGGTCCTAAAGAAGAAATGCGGCATAATCAGATGCTGAAATGGTCAAACCAAGCATTTGTAGATATGAGCTTAGATTTAAATGTAAGAGGAGAGCCAATTGCAAAGATTTTCCATGACAAACTTCATTTTGATTTTGGTGATGGAGTAGCAGATGATGCGGCTATTCGCAAACAATTTTACGATGCAGACACCCAAACAGAGGGATCTTTTTACAAAGAATTTTGCGGAACAAATATGAACGAAAAACTTACTACCCTTAGCGTTGATGAAATGATGCTTTTAAAAGGTTTTCTTACAAAATGGATGCTTGGCTCTGAGGATGCATTTAATGCGCTTGTCACCCTTAAGCAGAGTATGGATATTGTCGATAATGCCGTTAGTACATCTGTGTTGGATACATTGTATGACAAAGCCCTCCCCGAAGCAGACAAGCCTATGCTTGATTACTTCCATAAGGGCCTTTCTCTCAAAGACGAGGACGAGGAAGAAAAGATTGAGCCTACTGCTACAGAAGAAGTAGGCACAGCACAATCAGAGCAAAACCTCGAACAACTCCCCCTTGCTATTACGAGTACTGGAGAAAAAACAGAGGTAAACCCAGAGCATCCAGAAAGAAATGACGACACGTATTTTTTTGATGCAGAAAATCTCCGAGGTGGTATTTTTGATGGTGCTGGAGGACATACAGGCAGCGACAAAGCAAGTCGAGCAGCACAGAATGCAATCAGAGAGGTTATGGACCGCTTCCCTCTTAAAGGAAATTTTCCCGAATTACCTATTAAAGAGCAGTTTCTTGAAGCGTTTAACTTAGCAAGCGACCGAGTACGAGCACTTGGAGAAGGTAAGACAACTGCCTCTGTTTTTCAAGTTGTGAGAAGTGCTCAAGACGGTTCACCTAAATTACTTGTTGGAAACATTGGAGATAGTAGGGTTTGGATTCGAAGAAAAGATGGAACAATTACTCAGGTAACACAAGATGGTAATGCAGTACGTAATTGGTATCGTCAGGCACTAAAAAATACAGATAATAACCAACAAGCAGTTGAACACGCATACAATGATATTTCTAGAGTGTTGGATACCACACAAAAACGAGAAGATATTCCGAGCTTTGCCAGTGGCTACTGGGATAGGCGAAACGAAGCAAACCTACTTGGAGCAGAAGATTTCACAGAACGTTTTGAGTTTTTTGAATCTCCTATAGAAGATGGTGATACCATTTTCCTTACAACAGATGGGGTCCATGACAACCTGACCTTACAGGAAATCACAGCAATTGCCCATGAAATAGCCGATCCACAAGCATTTTCAGAAGCGCTTGTCGCAAAAGCAAAAGGGGTTGCAGATCTTTACGATCCAACAAAACCATTCAATCAACAAGCGGTGCTACGCGCCAAACCAGACGATATTACTGCTTTCGCTGCAATACTGGGCCCACGAGTAGCACAACAACCCCTTGCTCAGGCTGCCTAGAAGAATAGCTCCCACCACTGCTGCCAAATAGGCTTTTCTTGCATACTTCCCTCCTCTGATGCGGAAGGAGATGCAGTTGGAATAAGCACAATCACATCTCCTGGCTTACCTAAGAAAAGTTTGTCACGTGCTTCCTCTTCTATAAAAGACGGGTCTTCTACTCGTCTTATTTCTGCATGAAGTCTTGTATTCTCTTTACGCTCTTTTTCTAATTGCTTTGAGGCTATAGTAAGAAGATCTTTTTTGGACCACAGTGTTACAATAGAAATAGACAAATTTACAATAATTCCAATCAGGAAAACAACCAAAATAGCAAAAACAATTCTTTTCATTGACTTCGTATAAAATAAATGATATTATAGGCTACGTAACTATGAGTTCTACAGCATTATCTCTTGCCCAACAACAATTTGTGGACTTTCTTAAGGAAAAAACACGTAGCAACGCAACCATTGTAGCATACACAAAAGACATCGATCAGGTTGTGTCTTTTTTGGCAGAAACAGGCAAAAAAGAGGTTGCAGACATTACCAAGGAAGATATCGAAGCTTTCTTAGCAAAATTGTCAGGTCAAGGCTATACTCCTAAATCTCTTTCTCGAAAAATCAATTCTATCCGCACATTCTATAGATTCTTAAAAGCAAAAGGCTTTGTTGCAGAAGATCCTTCCCTTCAAGTTGCACATCCACAATACACACTCGCAGCACCACGAATTCTTACCCCAACAGAATATCGAGCATTACGAGATGCAAGTCGAAATGACGTACGAATGTTTGCTGTTATTGAGCTTCTTCTCCAAACAGGCATTAGAATTGGAGAGTTAGCAGAACTTCGAATGGATGATATTGTTGAAGGGGGACTACGAATTAGACCATTTGAAAAGCATGAAGAAAGAGTTGTCCCAATGAATAAATCTGCAATGGAAGCACTTCAAAGATACCTTAAAGCACGACCAGGTGTCCCAGAACAGCGAATTTTTGTTACCAAGTCGGGTAGACCATTCTTAATTAGAAATATCCGAACAGCA
>DASQJJ010000057.1:0-2190 GCA_035631115.1 Candidatus Eiseniibacteriota bacterium | reverse complement strand
GATTCTGCCCTTACCCCTGTTGTCAAAGCCCCGGTACGTATTGCATCGGTGTCTCTCGTATTTGCTCCTCTTAAAGACTTGAAGTCATATAGCTCCATTCCCAAAATATTTCTTACTATTCCTGGTTTGCCACCGAGTCCTGGTTGATATATAAGAGCTGACCCAGTAATTTTTGCTTCTTCAGGTTTAATTTGTGGCCCTTCTGAAAATTGTAAGTCAACGGATCCATCATCCTTATGAGCGAGCTTACCATTTACGTCTAGGTAATGCATTGCAGATGTCCAGGTTCCATCATTATTTTGTTTAAATACAACTGTTGGCTCCGATGCCCGAAGTGCTTCTCCAACACGTGCGTGATGTCCCCTTGCACCCCAAGTAATCTTCCGCATTTCCCTTGCTACAACACGAGCAGAAGCTGCTGTAAAACTATCTCCAAAATCTGCAAGAAATTTACTAAATTCTGCATTACCTTCTATGGTTGTTATTGGATCACCATTTTTATCATATGCTAAAGTTTGGACGCCCATTTTTCTTGCTTGGTCTACTTGCTTTTCCAATGGCACTGGTTCTCTTAATTTCCCGACAAACCCCCACCGCGTACCTTCCTTAGATCTTGCTTTATCTACTCGTTTTACCTGTTTTCCTTCTTCTCTATTAACAGTGGATATACCCCAAGCCTCTGGATATTGTCTTGTTGTTATCCAATTTGGTGTATAGGCTTTTTCTTGCTCTGGAGCCAGCGTATCTGGATTGCTTCCAATAGACTTCATTTGTTCTCGTCTTGCCGACTCATCCCGTATATTTTTTGCCCAAATCCATTCACCTGCATGAGGAAATCTATTAAGAGCACTTAAAAACCTTTGTAGTTTATTTGGGGGCCCAACTCTTTTTATTGGCTCCGGCAATACTCCTGCTCCTGGCTCATGAGGAGGTTTTGCTGATTTTACCGCAACTGGAGCTTCTTGTGCTCCTGGTCCACTTACCATATACATATCAGCATAAGGTGTTTTGGGAAATATTGTCAAGGCTCAAATTAGAATTGTGGCACGCAATGTGAATTTGTTATATAATTTTCACATGCCGAAGTAACTCAGTGGTAGAGTAGCTCTTTCGTAAAGAGCAAGTCGTGAGTCCGAATCTCACCTTCGGCTCAGAGTACCACTCAAGCCTAACTATGCAGAAAATTATGAAGTCACGATTACGCCAAACAACAGAAAAAAAGACAAAAAAACAACTTTTCTTTTCCCTTGCAGGAATAGTTATTGTGCTTTTTTTACTTATAAAATTTGGTATTCCCGCACTTACCAACCTTAGCCTCTTATTATCCAGCAACAAAGGTGTTTCTCAAGAAGATATAAGTAATGCAAAAATATTGTTACTTCCACCAGTTATGAATGAGTCTTTTTCTGCAACCAACAGCGCATCTATAACCGTAAGTGGCACAGCATCTCCCAAGCAAACAATTCAATTGTACGTCAATGATAGCCTAGTTGATACAACAACAGTAAAAAACGACAGCACATTTTCTTTTAGTGGAGTCAATCTTACCCAACAGCAAAATACTATAAAAACAAAAGCAAAATTACAAGACAAAGTAAGTAACTTTTCCGATACATGGACTGTAACCTATATACAAAAGGCTCCAAGTCTATCGGTAGACAACCCACATGATGGAGACACATTAGGATCCCCAATTGTTGTACGAGGCAAAACAGACCCAGACGTAAAGGTAACAGTAAATGATTTTTGGGCAATTACAGATAGTAGTGGAAATTATTCCTATACACTAACTCTTCAGAATGGAGATAATCATATTGTAGTTATTGCAACAGATGCTGCAGGAAATACCACAAGACAGGAGCTTACTGTGAAGCACTCTCAGTAATTCCCAAAATAATCCACAACCACACAAGAAGTGATGGATAGAAAAGTCCATTTACAAAGAAGCTTCCTACAAGAAGAGCAACCAGAATTGCTAATCCTTCTTTCTTCTTAGATACGAGTAAAGCCTTTAGATGACTTGAGAGAAAAAGAATATATGCAGTAAATCCAATAACTCCACTTGTTGCCAAGACTAAAAGAAGGCTACTGTCTGCACCAGAGGCACCATGGTCTTCCTGAATAGATGGAGCAACCTGAAAATGATGACTATACATACTATACCGGTAAGCATTAAATCCTACACCAATA
>DASQJJ010000056.1:0-37167 GCA_035631115.1 Candidatus Eiseniibacteriota bacterium | reverse complement strand
AAAGAATACCTTGCATTACCTATAGGCAGATTACGAAAAAAATGGGGAATAAAAGATTACAAATTAGAAGTAAAAAAGTATCTTTAGGAGAAAAGAGTATTTCCAAATGCAAACAATACTAGTTACATTAAGTGGCGTCATTTACATCATAGCGTCTACCTCCTATGCAATTAGCATTATGAGAGGTCGAACAAAACCACATCGTATGACAAGATTTCTTCTTTTGTCCATCATAGGTCTTAATTTTTTTAGTGTTGTTGCATTACATGGCAACTTGGGAGCACTTGTTTTTTCTGGAATCGCTTTTATTCAGGCTATTGTTATTTTCTTTTTGAGTCTCTGGCGGGGTATGGGAGGAACAACCAGATCAGATTGGATTTGTCTTGTAATAACAGGTGTGGGAATTGTGGGGTGGAAAACTACCGGCAATCCAATTATAGGAATCTTATTTGCAATACTTGCGGATTTTGTAGCATACCTTCCTGCATTTATTAAAACCTGGCATCATCCAGATACAGAATCTCCATGGTTCTATGTACTTGGCTCCTTTGTCTTACTCTTGGGCTTAGCTGCATACAAAATTGAGATTGCTTCTTTCTATCAAATATATGCTCTTCTTGCCTCATTGGTTATGGTTGGTTTTATTTACAAAAAAAATATACATAGATTTATAAAACACCAGAGAAACAAGTAGGTTTTTTATGAGGATTTTTCCAGGAGAAGCTTGAGAAATGCTAAATTCTGCATTGGCGTACCAGTACTTCTATAGACAGAATACTGCGCCAATGGATTTGGTGAATATTTTCCTGAGAAAAGTTTTTCCAGCGTTGTCAGCTTTTCTCTAACAGCACTCCCCTTTTCTATAGTCGATTTTAATTCCTTTGTGCCATCTATTGATTCGTCCCAATCAATAATAATATTTGCTTTTTCTGTATTATAAAACTCTTCTGCTAATTCTGTATCCCCGGGATCGCTTACAAATGTTGTAATTACTGCACCTTTTTTAATTCTATCAACATCCTCTTTTAACAAAACATTCCCTGTACCAGTTGACGTATGGCAAAAAATATAATCAAAGTCACCTAAGGATTCCTTTGAAGTAAAAATAAGACTAACTCCCAACTCTTTCCCTAATAAAGTAAAATCTGCATCCTCTCCTCTTTTATTTATTACCGACACTTCTTCTACATGTGGAAAATATTCTTTCAATGCCTTTAAAGACATTTTTGCAACATTTCCTGTCCCAAAATAAAGAATTTTCTTATCTTTCATGCTGTCTACCCCCATGTGCTTAAGAATTAAACTATCCATTATTCCTGTGCGCATATTCACGTATTCCAAACAATCGATATTGAGAATTACTTTTCCATCCTGAAAAACAAGTGCTTGCTCGGGAGCTTTTTTTGCCACCATATCATAGGGAGTTAAGACAGAATACATAATAGGAGGCTTTTCTCCGAATGGCTCAAACATATAAAATGTCCAATAGTCTCCCAAGAATGTCTCTCCTTCTACAAATTCTTGAATATGCTTTGCAAACTTATATTTCTCCTGTGAGATAAATATTTCTTTAATTTTTTCGCCAAGTTGCTGAAAGCTAAATGCTTGCATAAAGGTACTGTAACAAATATGAAAATTTCTTACAATATGCTACGCTGAATGAATGGGAAATCTCCTTAACTCTTGGCAGTTTTATGTAGTTATAGGCATCATTGCCGATGTTGTTTTTACGCAAAATTACAAATTAGCAGTAAATAATGCAAAAAACGACAGTGCTGCAGTACTTCTTCTAGATGCAATTGCCGCAATAACTATCCTTATTTGGGTACCCTTGTATCCTTTTGCCTTTTCTACCAATATCTTTATTTACATTCTTCTTTTTATTGGACTTGTCTTTGGTACAATCAACGATAGACTTAAAGTAACAGCAAGAAAAAATTTACCTGCCGGAGAATCGGCAATACTTAATGAGTTGACAGGAGCAATTATTATTATCGTTGGCTTTTTGGTACTTGGCCAACCTTTTATTCTCCTAAAAGCAATTGGGGCTCTGCTTATTTTTATTGCAAATGGCCTACTTATTTATAGAAAAGGGAAATTTGTCTTTAATAAATACACCTTATTATTTATTTTGGCATGCTTTGTTTTATCCGTAGAGATTTCTCTTGATATTGGTTTTACAAAATATTTTAATCTTCCTTTTTATATTTCTATTGTATTCCTTATTTCTGCACTCATTATTGGGCTAGTAACAAAAACAAGCATACGAGAAATAAAAAGGGAGTGGATACCAGGAAGTAAAATACACTATCTCCTTACCGGAACAGCGTGGGCATTGGCATTTTTATCAACTGTAAAAGCTGCACAACTTGGTCCTATTGTTGTTATTGTTCCTCTTATGTCTCTTTCTGTATTGCTTAATGTACTTATTGCCCGTCATGTGCATAGCGAAAAAGAAGATTTGGGAAGAAAAGTAATTGCAGCACTTATAATTTTTGCAGGGCTACTCCTAACTGTGTGGCATTAATCAGTGATGAGATCCTGAAACAAGTTGAGGATGACAGATGGAGTATGTTTTAAATAATTATCTTGCCATCTGTCACTTTTGGCTTGATGACATCACCTGGCTTGATAGTGTTTTCTATAATTTTTAAAGCGATTGGGTCTACAATTTTCTCCTCAATAAGCCGCTTGAGAGGACGTGCACCAAAGACCGGATCATACCCTTCTTCTGCAACATACATTACAATGTCATCACTTATGTCAAGCGTAATATTATTCTCAAGCATTCGCTCTTTTACTTTTTCTAGTTGTAACTTTGCAATTTCTAATATCTCTTTTGCACTAAGTGGATTATAAATAATAACATCATCTAGTCTATTTAAAAATTCTGGTCTAAATGCTGTATGCAGCAATTCCCATACTTTTCGCTCCAATTTGGAGTGTCCTGAGCTTGCCGAAGGGTTGTCCTTTTTTGATTCCTCTTTAACCTCCTCTTGAATTATGTCACTCCCCAAATTACTTGTCATAATAATAATTGTGTTGCGAAAATCAACTGTTGTCCCTTTACTATCTGTAAGTCTTCCTTCGTCAAATATTTGCAGGAATAGGTTGTATACTTGAGGATGTGCTTTTTCCATTTCGTCAAATAGTACGACAGTGTAAGGACGTCGTCGTACTGCCTCGGTAAGTTGTCCACCTTCTTCGTATCCAATATACCCAGGAGGTGCACCAACCAAACGTGCAACAGAGTGAGACTCTTGGTACTCACTCATATCGATTCGTACAATTGCATGTTCGTCGTTAAATAATATGTTAGCAAGGGCTTTTGCAGTCTCTGTCTTACCAACTCCTGTTGGACCCAGGAAGAGGAATGACCCAATTGGTCTATTCTTCTCTCCCAATCCAGATCTATTTCTTCGAATTGCACGAGACAGCACGCTCAGTGCTTCTTCTTGACCAACAACTCTTTCTCGTAGCTCTTCCTCCAAATGACTCAATCTATCTGCCTCACTAGAAAGCATTCGCATTACCGGAATACCAGTCCAGCGTGCAACCACTTTTGCAATATCTTCTTCATCTACTTCTTCTCGCAGTATTCTTTCATCTGCTGGGATTTTATCCAATTCTTCCTGAAGTGACACTAGCTCCTTTTCTAATTCTGGAATTTTTCCAAATTTTAATTCTGCGGCTTTTTCTAAAAGAATTTCTCTTTCCGCCTGCTCTAATTCAATTCGCAATGCGTCTATTGTTGCCCGCTTTTGCTGCAATTTTTGAATAATATCTTTCTGCTCGGTCCATCTTTTTTCTATTACTTGTGCTCTTGTCTTCATTTCCTTAAGACTTTCCTCTTCTTGAGAAAGCTTAGCTTTAGCTATATCATTCTTTTCTTTCTTGAGAGCAGTTATGGCAATTTCCGATTGAGTAATTTTTCTTCTCAATTCATCAAGCTCTGTAGGCGTGGATTCTGTCTCTATTTTAATTGCAGCTGCTGCTTCGTCTATTAAATCTATTGCTTTATCGGGAAGAAATCGTTGAGGAATATATTGAGCAGATAATTTACTCGCTGCAATAAGTGCATTATCGGTAATACGAATACCATGGTGCAATTCATACCGCTCTTTAATCCCTCGTAGGACAGAAATAGTATCTTCTACTGTTGGCTCGGTAACCATAACTGGTTGAAATCTTCTTGCTAAGGCCGGATCTTTTTCTATGTATTTTCTATATTCTGTAATTGTTGTTGCGCCAATTGTGCGCAGTGTACCCCTGGCAAGACTTGGTTTAAGAATATTTGCCGCGTCCACTGAGCCCTCACCTGCTCCCCCACCTACAAGTGTATGAATCTCGTCTATAAAGAGTACGTATTTTCCTTCACCCTGCTCGACTGCTTTAACAACGCCTTTAAGGCGCTCTTCGAATTCTCCACGGAATTTTGCACCTGCCAAAAGTGCGGCAAAGTCCAAAACAAGTAAATCTTTATCCTTAAGTGTTGTTGGAACACTTCCAGTTGCTATTTTTTGCGCAAGACCTTCTACAATTGCTGTTTTACCTACCCCTGGATCACCAATAAGAATGGGGTTATTTTTTGTACGTCTGGAAAGAATCTCCATAACGCGTCTAATTTCTGTCTCGCGACCAACAACTGGATCTATTTTCCCTAATTTTGCCTGATGTGTTAGATTGATGGTAAAATCTTTCAGTGCTTTCTCGGGAGAAATGGGCTTTAAAAATTCTGGAACTTGATTGTCATCCATATAAATATTGTTCGAGCGAACAGAGTGAGTCGAGAACTTCTCGATTCGGCTTACGCCTCACTCGAAGAATACATTTATTTTATCACTTTTGGCAGAGTTGTCAAGAGAGTGCTAAGCTAACGGGAAATTTATTTTCTTTTCTTCTTGGAGACTTTAGAACGGGAGACAACTTTTTTTGCCTTAACAGGATTATGGTGAGAATTATTAACTAAGAAGAGGAGTCCTACAAGAAGACCAAGACCAACTGTTGCTAATGTCATAAATAGTGGGAATACACCTGGTGCCATAAGTGCATCTTTATTAGTGCTAAAGATTAATAAAATACTAAATGCAACCAATAAAATAAGAAGCGCTAGGATGGATTTTATATTATGCTCACTCATGAGGATTATCTAGTGACTGTGATTGGTACACCTTCGTCTCCGGTTACAGATACTGTAACTCTTTTATCTGCACCATAGGCTACTGTGTATCCTGTATTCCAAGGGGTCGTTGCTTGAGCATCACATGCAGCTTTATCAATATCTGTTCCTGCTATGGACGGATCTTTTGGCAAAGCAGGAATATACGCTGGTGTCCCAGAAACTATGTCAGCACAGATAGTTGGGAAATTAGTAGAATTAAATGTTTTACCAGCTGCAGTTGCGTTTGCAACATCTGTTGGAACATTTCCTTTGTGTTCTGCTGCATATTGACCGATAACATTAAGAATTTGCAAAACATCGCTTCTTCTTTTTGTATTATTTGCCTGTGCGAATTGATGAGCTGGATTGATAGCGATAAGAGTGATTGCAAGGAGGATTGCTAAAATACCAATAACAACAAGAAGCTCGATGAGTGTAAAACCTTTTTGATTTTTAATTAGTTGTCGGGCAGACATATTTAATTTATTTAACTGAATTTAGCATAAAGAATTTTTAAAAGGTCTGTCAATAAGCAAAATTTCTATGGGGCAATACTACGCATAAAATTGCTTTTATTTACCACTTGGTGTCGCAGTAGACGTAGGAAAAACAAGAACCCTTGTAGGTAATGGTCCAACTTCTGGTACAACTGTCTTTGGCTTTGTAAATACAAAATTAACCAAAACCATAACAACAAGAATAATCATAAGTACACCAAATACTGCCAAAAGCATCATGTCGCGTCTCCCCTTTAATCCTGTCTTTTTTTCGAATGTTGTTGGACGAATAATATCTTCCACGAGACTGTACTGCTTAAAAGAGTCCAGCTTACCAAAGATGACATTCTGATCCAATGCATTTGCCAACTCGGGTACAGTTGCTTGAATGACCGTGTAGGGCACATATGCAACAGGAGTAAATCCTTTTTTTTCGAATGCTTTTTTTAGTCCATCGATAACATCTTTATTGGATGCAACCAATCGCAATTTCCCACCAACAGTAATGCGTTTACTTGCAACTGTTTCAAAAGGAATACTATCCAGAAATTTTTGTGCAAATACATCGACATCTTTTGGTGCGACAGCACTTAAGTCCTGCTCGAAAAGACCTTCTGGTGCAAGAAGAAATGTAATTACCCCAGCAGGTACTGCATTTGCTTGAAGAAATTGACCAATGTAGGCAATAAGCTTTTCCCGACTTACAACTTCTAAGTCGCTCATAACATCGGGAGCTATTGGGACTGCAAGAGTAACACCATTATTACCAAACAGGCTAAGCCTATTGGACTCCACGTAACAAAAATATTGGGCAGATGCAGGCATTTATTGTATTTCCTTCCAAGATGTAATTTGAATCTTACCACCATTATATACTGTTTGGACCTGAACTTTCCTAATAAAATTATTATACTTGCCAACAGAAAGTATCGTAAGGGGATTTCCTTGAGTTGCAGACATAGTGGCAACTCCCCCATCGACAGAAATTGTTTCTGATCCAGCATATTGAGGATTTCTTAAAACTTGGAGTAGTCCTTCTTCTGCACCACTTTCTGCAATGTAGTACGCTGTAAGTCCTTGCTCTACTTTACCTGTTGCTTGAATATTTGCAACCAGAATAACTACCGCTGCAGATGTTATGGTAATTCCCATTACTACAAAGAAAAGCAATGTTATAAGAGCCTGCCCTTGCTGCGCAGCAGCAAAATCCAAGATACAAGATACAAGATACAAAACCCTGGATTTGTTATTTGTTACTTGTTGTTTATGATTTATCATGGCAATGATTTATTGTCCCCTCCTATTTATTGTTGTTTGGAATGTTTCTGCTTTATTTTCCCCCTGTACAAGGGTTTTGCTTGTAAGAATAAAGGATACTTGAAGACTATCTTGATTATTACTATTGCTAAGACGTTTTACTATAAAATTACTCACCGAAGTTGCATAACTATTTATTCGATCTGTCCCAAGTAAAAGATTGCCTTGAGACACTGTATATGCTGCCGAGCTACTGGCAATAAGCAGCGTCATTGCCGAGCTTGTTGCACCCGGCGTTGCTGGCATGGTTATTGCATCTGACCGAGAGATATCGTAGGTAAGCTTGGCAAGAACATATTGTCCATCTTGTGCAATTGCAGAAGTAGACTCAGATTCCATTTGCACACCAATAAGAGAGGTAAAAATTTGAAGCAGAACAACCAAGAGAACAGAAAATAGACCGCCATACAAGAGAAGCTCAACAAGAGTGAAACCGGATTCACGCGAAGTAGTTTTTATTCTTCGAGCGAACAGAGTGAGTCGAGAAGTTAGATTCTGGACAAGCCAGAATGACGATTCTTTAGTTCTCGACAAGCTCGAACAAGATTCTTTTAATATTGCATTTTTCATTTTTAATTTTTCATTTTACATTTCCTATGGTGAATAACTAAAAGTAATATCTTCCAAAACAGGCGTGAGTGTTGTATCTTCCGACGAAAGATACGCTTTATAGCGAAGACATTGTCCTGGATTGGCATAGCCCGCTCCAGAATTATTGACTAAAGGAAGAATTCCGCTACTTGTAAAAACATCCGAGAGTGCAGATGTTCCATTTGGTCCAACATATGTATAGGAAGAGGATGCAGTAGGACAACTACCACTTACTTTATTTGCAACAGCTACCTGGTAGGTAATACTTGTCCCTGATGGGGTATCTGTTGTTGAGTCAAACCTGTTAAATGCAGCAGAATTGGTTGCAAAAACACTCGATGTAAATATACCAGCTTGGGCAAATTGTCCTCCAGGACCTCCTTCTATTATTTGCAATTCTGCGCTCGAATTGTCTGTAAGAATAAAGGAGTATGCATCTCCATCGGGCTCGGTAATAGTGGAAATCGCATTGATATTACTTACCCCCGAAAGCGCAAACCCCTGGGGCATACAATACGTTGGGCTATCGATATTTTTTACACTGAGCACTTGGTATGGCTGTCCCCCAGTCCCAACAATAATAGCGCGATTACCCGATACTGCCAAAACTCCTGTTGGTGTCATCCCATTCGTAGAATAACTTCCATGGATAACCGGTACAGATTTGTTGCTAATATCAATAATATAAAAATCCTTTTGACCAGATGCGTATTTTGTTACCAAGTACGCATAGGTTGCAGTCTGATTAACAAAGACATCCACTCCATCTAAATTATTTCCTACATTCACTGTTGCACTGATACTCATATTGGATGGATTAGAGACATTAATAATTTGCAATTGGCCTTTCGGAGTATTGGTACTTACATATGAGGTGGCAACATATGCATACCCTCCTACCACAACAACTTTATTCCCCTGCCCTGCCAAACTTTTTGTCCCTACTGTAGATAATGAACCAGAAAGATTGGTAATACTAAACGTCTTAAGATTACTCCCAACGGTAACATATCCCGTTGTCCCGGATGTTGTAACACTCAGACCTGTTCCACCACCATCATAGGTTGCTGCTTGAGTAAAGGTGGAACCGCTCACATTCTCTATATCTACACTCAGGCCCGGGTGGTTGGTTGTTGTGTAGACGTAATCTTTCGTTGCAAAAATACCGTATGTTTTCCACTGGTCATAAAATGGTCCAGAAGAAATCACAGGAGGTGTCGGAGATGGATTATCGGTAATTTGTTGGCTATCCAAGGAATATCCCGACGCATTAAATCCAGATGTTGTGTATGCATGCACCATACTAGCACTATATGTTGCGCTAATTGATGTTGGAACACCTTGCCTGGTGAGATCAAATGTAAGTATTGGCGTCTGATTGGGATTGCACCAATTACCTGTACCACCTGCTCCCAGCTCTACCTCTCCATCTGTTGCAGATCCATTGGTATAGTCTATTGTTGTGCCGGAATTTGCCCCAGCAGTAAAATCTGCATAGGTTGTTTGGGTATAGCTAACTGATTTAAGTCTTGTAAAATATGAAACAAGTGATACATCTGCAGGAATAGGAGTATTCCACGAGATAGTGGCAGTGACTTGTCGCACAGATGGATCAAGGGTTCCACTTTGAGCAAGATTCCCATTGCTATCTCTATATGCATCCGATATAACAACTTTTTGGGTAAAGCCATTTACTACTGCAGATCCAGAAGCAAGAACCCATGTCGTCCCTGACACAACAGGATGATATGTCCCATTTACAGCAAAATTTCCCCAATCAGTGTCCCTTACAATTCGAGTTGCTTCTATTGTTTGGCGGGCTAAAGCAGTTGCTTGAAGTCGCTGGTCTTGCTGGGCTCTTCCGGCACGAGAAGTATAGATACCGGCAAAAAGAGCAGGAATAAGAATTGTAGCAATACCAATGGTAATTAAAAGCTCAACAAGAGATTGTCCTCTCTCGCTGTAGCGAGAAGGATACAAGATACAAGATACAAGATACAAAAATTGAGATTTGTAATGTGGTACTTGCTTGTTGCTTGTTTCTTGGAACTTGGGATTTCTCATATTTACTGTACTCCCGTTATTACTCCATACTTATTTATAGTAAGTGTTTTGGATTGATTATCGGTAGTTGTCTGAAGCACAATGCTATTTGTTGTTGCACTATAACTACTTACTTCTCCAGAAGTCTGTAAGAAGATAATGTTGCCATTGGGAAATGTGTTGGAAGCAAAATCAAGATTTGAATCAAGAGACACCGTAACATTTGATGTATCCGATGCATTGTATGATGCTCCATGAAAAAGTACATATTGGCTAGCAGTAAAGTGGATACCATACCTATCTGGACTATCTCTTCCCTCCGTATCTCCTGTCATTGCTTTGATTTGTTGATTTTTTATATCGGTAATAAGGGTATCCAAGGTCGATGCAAGAGAGGAAGAACTCTGTGCTCTTAATAAATTAAAGGTAATAAATCCTAGAAGGATTGTAACAATCCCCATGACAATAATAATCTCGGGAAAAGTAAATCCATTCTGCCATGCAGAAATTTCCAATTTCCAATTTCCAATTTCCAATACATTGGCACTTTTACTTTTATTTGGGATTTGAAATTTGAAATTTGACATTTGAAATTTGACATTGATTAGTGTCCTAAGTTACCAATGAGACCATAAATTGGTGCAATAATTGCCAACATCATGCCACCTACCATAATGCCAATAAATACAAGCATGAGCGGCTCAAGGAGTGTTGTGAGGGTTTTAAGGGTATTTGATACTTCGTAATCCAAGTATTCGGAAATTTCCTGCATTGATTTGTCTAAAGTTCCGGTTTTTTCTCCTGCTTCTATAATCTTTATCATGATTGACGAAAAGATATTTTTTTGCTCGATAAATCCTTCTGATAATTTTTTACCCGACAAAATAACTTCTTTTGCATGTACAACTGCTCGTCCTATATCTCTTCTCATAACAACATGCTCACACAGTTCCAATGCACTATTTATAGTAATTCCAGAGGTAAGAAGTAGATACATGCTACGAGAAAATCTTGTCAGGTCAATCTCTTTAATAAGTTTCTCAACAAGTGGTAAAGAGAAAAGAAATCCAAGAACATATTTTTTTTGTGCTCGATACAAAAAAACTGTTCCTATTATTAGGAGGGCAATTCCAACAAGAATTGGAATTGTATATGTAAGAAGTGCTTGAGAAATAAAAATAAGAATTTTTGTCGGGAGAGGTAACGTTGCTTTCATACGAAGAAAAACAGTGGAAATTTTTGGAACGACAACAACGAGAATCATCGTCAACACCCCAAGGAATACAGAAAAAATAATGATTGGATACGTTAAGGCTGATTTGACTCTGTCATTAAACTCCATATCCTTTTTAATTTCTATACGAATATCTTTTAAGGTAGTCTCTAGTGTTCCTGCTTCTTCTGATGCTTTAATAATATTTACCGTTACTAGGTCAAAGGCTTTGGGAAAGTTGGCCATTGCTTCATATAAATGCTTTCCCTGGATTAAATCTTCTCTAATTGCCGTAAAGATTTTCGCTTGATTGCCTTTTGACCCTTCCATAAGCGCTTCCATTGTTTCGAGAATAGGAATTCCCGCAGACAACATGGTACCGAAATTACTAAAAAAATTTAATTTGTCTTTTGTAGAAAAAGAAATGTTAGATGCCATATGATTATGTTAATGATTCAACTTTTGTTACCCGCAATACTTCCTCTATGGTTGTCATACCTTTTTTTACTTTATCCAGTCCATCATCAAGCATAGTCATCATACCCTCACTCATTGCTTGCTTGGTGATAACATCCGAGTCTTCTTTATCTGTTATTAACTTTTTTACTGTCTGCGTCATTTCTAATACTTCAAAAATGCCAATTCTACTTATGTATCCGGTAAAATGACATACTTTACATCCTCTTCCTTGGAATACTTGGATTTGCGCTGCTGCTCCAAAATGCTTAATAAGAAATTCTCGGGGAATATGCTTTGCTATTTCTGCAACAACAATTGTTTGGGGACCTTTACAAACATCACAAATTTTTCTTACCAAGCGCTGTGCAATAATAACATTTACTGTTGAGGCGACAAGAAATGGCTCTACCTTCATGTCTACAAGTCTAGGGAGTGCGGTTGCTGCGTCGTTGGTATGCAAGGTAGATAAGACTAAATGACCAGTAAGCGCTGCATTCACCGCAATCCCAGCTGTTTCGGAGTCTCTAATTTCTCCCACAAATATAACATTTGGATCTTGTCTTAAGATACTTCGCAAACCATTTGCAAAAGTAAGATTGGTCTTAACATTCACCTGAATTTGATTGACCCCACGAATACGATATTCAACCGGGTCTTCAATGGTTGTAATATTTTTCTCCCTAGTATTAAGAATTTTTAAAATGGAATAAATACTGGTTGTTTTACCACTTCCTGTTGGACCTGTGGACAAAATCATGCCGTAGGATTTATTAATAGCTGCATTTACTTTTTTTAAATCACTTTCATTCATTCCTAAATCGAGAAGAGACAATTGATTGGATTTGGAAGATAAAAGTCTCATGACAACTTTTTCCCCTTCTGCAATTGGAATAATACTGACACGAATATCCAAATTCTCTTCCTCTAATTGCAGTCTCATTTTTCCATCTTGTGCACTTAAATGCTCGTCTGTACGAAGACGAGACAATACTTTTATTCTTGTAATAACTCTGTCAGATAAATTTTTATTAAGACGCAAGACATCATGCAAAATACCATCTATACGAAAACGGATAAGTAAATCCTGCTCTTCTGGCTCTATGTGAATATCGGACGCCTTATCTTGATAGGCAAAATTAATAAGCATGTCAACAATTTTTGCAATTGGTGCATCTTCATGCATTGCAAGTCCATCGGCTAAATCTTCCTGAATAAATTGTCCAAAAACTTGCTGCAAGTCTTTCCTGTAAATTTGAAGTGTATTGGAGATATCACGCTCTGTTGCTAAATATGCAGTGACCTTTTGCTTGGTTTTGTGCATAATCATTTGCTGAAGGAAGGTATCGCGAGGATTGGTCATTGCAAGCTTAATACCATCGGCATCTCTTGCAAATGCAATCATGTGGAATTTTCTTGCAACTCTACTGGGGACAATACGGAAAACATCTTCTGGAATAGTAATTTTTCCTAAATTAACATAGGGGACTTTTATATAGTTGGCAACAAGAAGTCCGAGCTGCTCCTCGGTAACAACATTTTTTTCAACCAACGCTTCTTCCAAAGAAACCTGCGTATTTGCAGCAGATGCAATAACGCTTTGCAAAGTAGCAACATCTATGGTTTTGGATTGCAGCAAAAGAGCACGCAACTCCTGATCGGGCAGTAGCATAACTATATAATCGTAACATATCTCTCTGCTATACTAAATAGTATGGATAAAAATATTCCAAAAAATCCGTTTGCATTTGGTGTGTATCTCTCCAAAATGCACAAAAAGTGGAGCTTGAGCGCTCTTACTTTTGTTTTCATTGCAACAGCAGTAAGCAGATCTAGCGTTATTGTTTTGCAATTTCTTACGAATGCAATCACTGCTCATCCTTTAGTGGTACCCACTGTGTGGTTATGGGCAATTATATATCCATCAATGTTTATGGTCTCAGAATCGTTGTGGAGATGCAGCGGATTTACTGGCATGCAATGGTTTACCAAATTGCGTTTTTCTGGATTTCAAACATTGTACGATTATTTATCTTTCCATAGTAAAGACTATTTTAGTAGTAGATTTGCAGGTGGACTAACCAGCAAAATTTCCAATGCAGTTGATGGGACAGAACAACTCTTTGAAAATATTTTGTGGAATTTTATTCCAATGGGCTTGGGTATTGCATGGTATGTTGTTTTTACTTGGCTGAGCAATCCACTCCTGGGAATTGTTATTACTGTGTGGTCTATTCTATTTTTTGGAATGAATATTGTATTTGCCAGGACATTACAACCCAGATCGTATAAATCAGCAGAGGCACTTTCCGTCCTTAAGGGTCGAATTACCGATTCGCTTTCTAACATATCTCTTGTGCACGAATATGCACATATTACTGGTGAACAGAAGTATATTGGAGAATATGCAGAGAAAGAAAGAAAAGCAGGAATTGCTCACTGGTATTTGAGTGAATGGATTCTTCTTTCTAATAGTTTTCTTCTTTTTCTTTTTGCGTTATTCATGATGGGCAGCTCAGTGTATTTATTTCTCAATCATGCAATTAGCATAGGTATTGTTGTCATGGTTATTGGAATTACTGCAGACCTAACAGGACAATTACTTTTCTTAGGGCAACAAATTACCGACTCCGTAAGACTGTATGGGCAGGCAAAAGAAGGTCTTGCCGAAATTTTACAAAAACACAATATTGTTGATGCACCCCAAGCGGTTGATTTACACGTGACTAATGGAAGGATAGATCTTGAAAATATTCACTTTGAATATGAAAATGTCCCTGTATTTAACAATTTTTCTCTTTCTCTTAAAGGAGGAGAGAAAGTTGGTCTGGTTGGAAGAAGTGGTGCTGGAAAATCGACATTTGTCTCCCTTTTGCTTCGTCATTACGATGTGCTTGATGGGACAATATCTATTGACGATCAGGACATATACAAAGCAACGCTTGAAAGCTTGCGACGCTCTATTGCATTTGTGCCACAAGATACCAATCTCTTTCATAGAAGTATTAGGGAAAATATAAGTTATGGCAGTAGCAAAGCAACAGACGAAGATGTTGTACGCGCTGCAAAATTAGCAAAAGCAGACGAATTTATAGACAAACTCCCTCAAGGGTATAAGACAATGGTTGGAGAGCGAGGAGTAAAGCTTTCTGGTGGACAAAGACAACGAGTATCTATTGCCAGAGCATTTCTTAAAAATGCACCTATTCTTATTTTGGACGAGGCAACCAGTAGCTTAGATAGCGAGTCAGAGCAGGCAATTCAACAGTCACTAGAGCACTTAATGAAAGGCCGAACAGTTATTGCTATTGCCCATAGACTATCTACGCTAAAAGAAATGGACAGAATTGTTGTTATTAAGGGAGGAAAAGTTGTTGAGGATGGCAATCCAGACGACCTTTTGCAAAAACCCAACGGCATCTTTAAGAATATGTGGGAACATCAAGTGAAAGGTTTTATTGTTGACGAGTGATGGAGGAATGGATCTCGGGTCAAGCCCGGGATGACACTGACGCGTCAATTTCCTTTTGTTTCTTTGATATCTTGGTGTAATTCTTTTTTTAATCCTTCTGCTGTCTGAGATATTTTTTCTTCTATTTTATCTATTTTTTTATTAAGGAAATCCCAAATCTTTTTATGGTCGTCTTCTGTGACATACGAAAGAAATACTTGTTTATCCTCGTCTGATAATTCAGAAAGAATTGCATCTAGAATTGCATGATGAAGACTCGACTCAACAATTCCCAATAAGTGCGAACGCTGCTCGTCGGTTAACTCTAATTCATTCAGAGCCTCTACTAAGGAATCTGTTGTGACTAATTTGCTGTAAAAATGTAATGTCATATTAATTAGTTATTGGTTATTCGTTCATCGTTCGTCGTAATTTTTCCATGAACTATTCTCATTATAACTCTACTGGGCCTAAAGGAATCGTATTATTTGGATCATCAACAAAGAAATATACTACTGGTCCTTTTTGTGCTCCGTCGACTCTTTCTAAATACTTCATAACTTCTGGAGATCCACCCAGACTTTTCCCTGTCCATTCCGCAGGACCCGCATCTCCAATAACAACAACTATTGCTTTGCCATTGTCTGGATTTACAACTAACATCTTATGATACGCAAAGAATTCATTCATTTCTTTTGTATGCTCCAAGTATCCTGGGGCCAGGAATGTTTGAACAGCAATGTAATACTTCTCGCGAGATGATTCTTCCTCTGTCATAGAACTGGATTTTGCAAAATACCCATAGGCACCAAGTCCAGGAGCCATACCATATTCATAGTATTTTTGCGCATCCTCACCTGATGAAAAATGCGTATCTATGGTATCTCCGGGATACCTAGCTAGGTGCTGCTCTTGCCCAATATTTCCGTACGACCTATTGAGCCTTTTGCCATTCAATTCTGCACTTACTGTTGCACCAAGTCTTGTGGTAAGTAAATCTCCAATCTGCTGCTCCTGCTCTTTGGTAAGAGGCTCGACTGTTTTGGGAAGAAAGGATTGTAAATCCAAAAGAAGCGAGGTAGATTTGTCTAAGTCTATAAAAGGTTTTTCCTTCACAGCTGTTGCTGCAGCCGCAGAGGAAGTCATAGCCACACCAGGAGATGCCATAAGCATAAGTCCTGCTAAAGATGATGCGGCAAATTGCTTGGATTTTTCTTTAAAATTTTGTAATGCTCTTTGATGCTTCTCCCAAATTTTTTCCTGAATACCCCTGTGTCGTGCAGTCCACTTCTCGGAAAGCGTCTCAAAGTGGGACACTTTCTTCTTAGCTATCTTTTTCCCAAAGAAAAACATAGCTTTATAATAGCACATCGGACAATAAGAGAAAGGCAACCACCAGTCTACCCAATTTCTTTTGTCGGGGTCCTGCCGCTCGACAGCCCCGCCACCCACAAGGGAACCCCGGCCATGGGGCCCCCCGATCTCACGTCACCCCTCCATAATTTATAATCTGCACGACTTTCACATTAGCAGGCAGTAGGCTATTCCCAATTCTCAGGTGAATTGGAATTTGACTGCGCAATATTTTTACTGTCTTGGACGATCTGGTAGTCAAATTACATTTAGTGAGCTTGGAGCGAACGTCACCCTGAAATTGGGTAGACTGCTGACTGCTTCGTGCTATAATCATTGGATGCAACAGCATTGGAACGTACTTCCTGAAAAATTCTTAGAAAAGCTGGATGATTTTGTTCCACAGGACAAAAAGCAATCTGTTTTGGAGTCTTTCTTGCAAAGAAAACCATCTACCTTTCGAGCTAATACCTTAAAAATAACTGCTGACGAGTTGGAAAAAGAACTAAAGCTATTAGCCATAGAGACAGAAAGAGTCCCTTGGTACAAAGACGCATTTATTCTAAAAAATGTGCCCCAAAAAGTCTTGGCAGAAACAAAATTCTATAAAGAAGGGTATTTGTATGTCCAAAGCCTTTCGAGCATGATTCCCCCACTTATCCTTGACCCTCAACCCAATGAAATTATTTTAGATATGACTGCTGCTCCTGGTAGTAAAACAACCCAAATTGCAGCTTATATGAAAAATACCGGTACGCTTATCGCCAACGACAAAAGTAGAATACGCAATTTCCGCTTATCTGCTAATTTGCAAATGCAAGGAGTTACCAATGCCCAAGTATTGTCCCTTCCTGGAGAATTCTTATGGAAGAAGTATCCAGAATACTTTGACCGAGTACTGGTAGATGTCCCATGCAGTATGGAAGGGAGATTTTTTATTGAAGACCCCAAAACCTATCAAGACTGGACTCCAGGAAAAGTAAAGCAGCTTTCAGAAATGCAAAAATGGCTTATACGAAGCGCTGTAAGCGCAACGCGAGTTGGAGGCACTATTATTTATAGTACCTGTACACTCTCGCCAGAGGAGAACGAAGAAGTTATCAATTGGATACTTAAAAAAGAAAAAGGTGCAGTCGAATTAGATGAAATTATAATAAAAGATTTACCAACAGACAAGGGACTCACACAGTACAAAAATAAAATATTTGATACATCCCTCTCCAAAACAGTACGAATCTACCCAACGAAAGATATGGAAGGATTTTTTATAGCAAAGTTGAGAAAAGTTTCTCCAAACATTCTATACTAATAGTATGAGTGAAGGACTCTCTGAAAGAGAAGTACAAGAAAGACTCTCCCGATACGGCAAAAATGTCTTAGCCGAAAAGAGTCGTTTTTTCCTTTTTAAAGAGCTTTTTAAGAGCTTTTTTAGCCCACTTATTCTTCTTCTCTTGGGAGCAAGCCTTATTAGCGCATTTCTCGGAGATATTCCCAATTTTGTTATTATTTTTACAATTGTCGTTGCAAGTGGTCTCATAAGCTTTTTCCAGCATTATAAAGCAGAAAATGCAGCAAATAGACTAAAAAGCAAAGTTACCCTTACTGCAACAGTTATAAGAGATGGGGAGCAAAAAGAAATTCCTTTTACTCATATAACTATTGATGACGTTGTTATTCTTTCTGCAGGAGATTTGGTCCCTGCAGATTGTCAGCTTTTAGAAACAAATGAATTGTCTGTTGACGAGTCGTCACTAACCGGAGAGTCCTACCCTGTTGAAAAACACATAAAAACCTCTGGAGAAGGCAACCATACAACTTCTGTTTTTGCTGGAACACATATTGTATCTGGGCAAGCAAAAGGGGTTGTAATAGCAATAGGAAGAAATACGCAAATTGGAAAACTTTCGGAGAAAATTATTCAACAAAAGCCACAAACAGAATTTGACAAAGAATTAAATAGCTTTAGTATGCTAATCCTTCGCCTTGTGTTGGTTCTCGCTCTTTTTGTTTTCGGTGTTAATGCATTATTTCATCACAACTTCTTTTCCTCATTCCTTTTTGCCGTTGCTTTAGCAGTTGGACTTGCACCTGAGTTGATGCCGGTCATTATTTCTGTTTCTTTATCTAGGGGCGCTATAAAAATGGAAGAAAAAGAAGTTATCGTAAAATTCCTGCCAGGTATTCAAAATTTGGGAAGTATGGATATTTTATGTATGGATAAAACAGGGACCATTACAGAAAATAATATTACTCTCTCTTCCTTTGAGGATGCAAATGCAGAAAAAAATGATTCAATTCTTTTTTTGGCGAAGTTAAATAGTCATTTTCAGTCAGGATTTAAAAATCCACTGGACCATGCTGTCTTGTCTTACTTATCTCCCCTTGAAACAAAAGGACGTACTAAAGTAGATGAGATACCTTTTGATTTTGAAAGAAAAAAGTTGTCTATTATACTTAAAGATACAAAAAATTCCTATCAACTTATTACAAAAGGAGCACCACAAAAAATTCTTGAGAATGTTTCGCATTTCGAAAAAGGCGGAAAAATAGTAAAAATATCTTCTCATCAACTATCTACTCTTAAAAAAAGGGCAGAGGAATTGGCACACAAAGGGTTTCGCGTAATTGCACTTGCACAGAAAGAAATTGAAAAAAAGGAGAGCTATTCTCCCTCAGATGAAAAAAATTTGGTTTTTTCAGGATATCTTATTTTTATAGATCCTGTTAAAAAAACTGTTGCAGAAACACTTAAAAAGTTATTGTCTCTTGGAATTGAGTCAAAAATTCTTACAGGAGACAATGCCCTTGTTGCAGAAAAATCCTGTAAAGATGCAGGGATTCCAACAACAACTATTTTAACTGGTGAAGAAATCGAAAAATTCTCTGACAAACAATTACAAGAAAAGGTAGAAGACGTAACTATTTTCGCTCAGCTAGATCCAGAACAAAAAGCAAGAATTATTGTTGCACTTAAAAATCTTAATCATGTAGTTGGCTTTTTAGGGGATGGTATTAATGATGCTCCCCCATTAAAGGCTGCAGATATTGGCATTTCTGTCCACAATGGAAGCGATATTGCAAAAGATGTTGCAGATATTATTTTAATGCGGAAAAGCCTTACTGTACTTGTTGCAGGGGTTTTGGAAGGAAGAAAAACATATGCGAATACATTTAAATATATTATGATGAGTTTATCTAGTAATTTTGGCAACATGATGAGTGTTGCCATTGCATCGATTTTTTTACCATTTCTCCCTCTTCTTCCTGTACAAATTCTTCTTATCGATTTCTTGTATGACTTGTCGCAAGTTGCTGTGCCATCGGACAATGTTGATGAATCTGCCGTACGAAAACCAAAAGAATGGTCTATTGGATTTCTTAAAAGATTTACTTTTGTTTTTGGACCACTCAGCTCTTTATTTGACCTTATTGCTTTTAGTGTACTCCTTTTTTTCCTCCATGCATCAATCCCTGCATTTCGTACCGGGTGGTTTGTGGAATCATTTATAACCCAGACAATTATTATTTTTGCAATCCGCACTCACTTTGTCCCTTTCTTTAAAAGCAAACCAAGCAAATATCTTATTATGAGTGCACTTATTACCATTGGAGCGGGAGCACTCATTGTCTTTACTTCATTTGGAAAATATTTTGCTTTTACAGCACTCCCTGCAATTTTTTGGATAATCCTTATTGCAGAAATTATTTTTTACTTTACCTGTGTAGAGCTAACAAAATTATTTTTCTATAAAAAATATTCTCTCTAATACCAGCTTGTATCGAATACACGCATACTGTACTATTGTATCCATCTATGATTAGGTATCAAGGAATCTCCACATTAGAAATTCTCGAGGAGGCAAAAAATTATAATAATTGGATTGCAGAACAATTCTTGCCACTTATTAGAACACCTCTCCTGGAGATAGGTGCTGGTACAGGAAATATTAGTAAGCATTTTGTTAATAAAAAAAATGTAACGATTACCGACATCGATGCGGGGCTAGTTAAGCAACTAAAAAAGAAATTCTCCAATTCTACTGTTTCGGATATTCGAACATTAAATGTTTTAGGGAAAATAAAAAAAGGTGATATAGGAAAATATAAAACAATTATTGCGATTAATGTACTCGAGCATATACAAGATGATGCAAAAGCACTTGCTAATATGTATAGAATGTTAAAAAAAGGTGGCAAACTACTCCTGCTTATTCCAGCAAAAAAAATTGCATATACAAGACTCGACAATAATCTTGGACATTTTAGACGGTATGAGAAAGATGAGTTATCTAAAAAATTAAAAGCATCAGGATTTACTTTAGAAACATTGTATTTTTTTAATATTGTTGGATTATTTAGTTGGATTGTGAGAGATAAAATTGAAAGCTCTCACCAGATGAAGCCGTATCAAGTTATTTTATTTGACAAAATAGTGCCAGTCTTAAAAATTATTGAGAGATATATAAAGATGCCTGTGGGAATTTCTCTAATTCTTACTGCAACAAAAAAATAAAGTACCTAGTTGGGGTAATGACACTTCTTGTATTTTTTTCCACTTCCACACCAGCACGGGTCGTTACGTCCTATCTTTACTTTCTTTGCCTCTACAGGCTTACTTTCCCCAGGCTTTTTTGGCTGTAGCCAATCCGGAACAGATTGAGATTGCTTCGCTCCTGCCTCGCTCGCCTCGCTGCGAAGCGGGCCGGCAGGCAGGTCGCTTGCAATGACGGGAGAGCTTGATGTTACCGATTCTGGAGTTGTCGCAGGTTCTTCCCCAGAATGACGGTATGTATGAACTGTCCCGTCTTTATGTGTATGGGTATGTTCGTGTTCTCCAGCAGGTTGTGCTCCATTTGCAGGAGTATTCTGCTGCACTTGTATACGATAAATCCTTCGTACTACCTCGGAATCTATTGCAGCAACTAATTGCTCAAACATTCGAAATGCTTCATTTTTATATTCAACCAATGGGTCTCGTTGGCCATACCCTCGCAGTCCTATGCCCTGTCGTAAATTTTCTACTGCATCAAGATGGTCTACCCAGAGAGAATCTACAACAGAAAGGACTACGTATTTTTCTATTTGCCTCATGAGGTCTTTGCCTAATTCTTTCTCGCGATTAGCATACAAGTCTTTTGCTAAATTTTTAAGGAATTCTCCTTTTGCATCCCTGGTATGTAATTGCTGCAGTTGAACATTTAATTGTTTTTGGGACGTATCGTCAAATGGAATAATTTGGACAAATTCTTCAATGATTTTTTCATTTGCATTTTGTCCTTGAGACTCACTTGCCTCACTCATTAGAATAATTTGCTCTAGTGATGAGTCAATTTTCTGAAGAATCTCTTGCTGTAGGACATCTTCTCCAGACTGCTGCAACGCTTTTCTTCGAAGAGCATAAATAATTTCCCGTTGCTTATTTAAGACATCGTCGTATTCTACTAAATGTTTTCTGCTGTCAAAATTAAATCCTTCTACCTTTACTTGCGCTGACTCAATTGCACGACTAACAAGTGGATGTTCTAACGGCGTGTCATCGGGCATGTTAAAGCGCGTCATAAGTCCTGCAATAGTATCCCCGCCAAAAAGACGCATTATTTCATCGTCCAACGACACAAAGAATTTAGAGGTCCCTGGGTCTCCTTGACGACCTGCGCGGCCCCGAAGCTGGTTGTCGATACGTCGGGATTCATGTCTTTCTGTACCAATAATGTATAGTCCACCTAAAGCAATTACTTCGTCATGGGATTTTTGCCATTTTTTTATTGCTGTTGCTGTCTCTCCTGGTTGTCCACCCAAAACAATATCAACTCCTCTTCCTGCCATATTCGTTGCAACAGTTACGGCGCCCTTTTCTCCTGCTTTTGCAATAATTTCTGCTTCCTTAAGATGGTTTTTTGCATTAAGCATTGTATGAGCTATCCCTTTTCTCTTAAGAAGAGATGAGAGGATTTCATTTTTCTCGATAGATGTAGTACCAACTAAAATTGGTTGACCTGTTTTATGGACAGTTGCGATTTCTTCAACAACTGCCGTTATTTTGGCAGATGTTGTCTTATATACTGCGTCTGAAAAATCTTTTCTTGCAATTGGATTGTTGGTTGGAATAACAACAACATCTAATTTGTAAATTTTGCTAAATTCTTCTGCCTCTGTTACTGCAGTACCAGTCATACCTCCTAATTTTTCATACATTCTAAAATAATTTTGCAAAGAAACAGTTGCAAGTGTTTTGGATTCTTTTTGAATAGGAACATTTTCTTTTGCTTCTATTGCCTGATGAAGTCCCTCTGAGAGTCTTCTCCCAACCATAAGACGACCAGTAAACTCGTCGACAAGAATAACTTCGTTGTCTTTTACAATATATTCCTTTTCTTTATGAAACAGTGTCCTTGCCTTTAATGCAGCTTCCAAATGATAAACAGTATCAAAATCTTTTTCATAAATATTTGCAACACCATATAATTTTTCTATTTTTGCAAGACCGTGTTCTGTGAGATGTGCAGTCTTTAATTTTTCATCTATTTTGTAGTCTGTATCGCCACTTAACTTTTCTACAACTTTTGCATATTCATAATATTTTTGTGTTGGTACTTCGTCTGGAGCAGAAATAATATGCGGCGTACGTGCTTCGTCAATAAGGACAGAGTCTACCTCGTCAACAATTGCAAAGTAATGTCCTCGTTGACTTACTTGGGCAATATCTTGAGCCATGTTGTCCCTTAGGTAATCGAATCCAAATTCTGAATTAATACCATACACAATATCTGCTTTATACGCCTCTTGCCTACTAACGGGCTTTAGATGGACAAGACGTGGATCTGATACTTGAGGGTTTTTGAATGATGGATCGTAGAGAAAAGATTCTTCACTAATAAGTGCACTTACACTAACACCAAGGAGATGAAATACTGGCCCCATCCACCCTGCATCTCTTCTTGCTAAATAATCATTTACCGTAACCAAATGAACATTTTTCCCAGTGAGACTATGCAGAAATAATGCCGGAACAGCAGAAAGCGTTTTACCTTCTCCTGTTTTTTGCTCAGCAATTTTTCCTTGAGACAATGCAATTGCTGCCATAAGCTGTACGTCGTAATGACGTTGTCCAATACTTCGCCTTGCTGCTTCTCGGGACAATGCAAAACTTTCAGGAAGAAGAAGGTCGAGTGATTCGCCACTTGCAACTCTTTCTTTTAATTCTTTTGTTTTTTTTGCAAAATCAGTATCTTTTAGTTTTTGCATCTTCTTCTCTAGAGAATTAATCTCATCAATAAGAGGAAGAAACTTTTGTATTTCTTTTTCGTTGGAATCAAATAGTTTGGAGAAAAAATTAAGAACCATGATATTTATTCTTCGAGTGAACGGAGTGAATCGAGAAGTTAGTTCTCGACAAGCTCGAACAATAACAAGTTTACCATAAAAATAACTTTGCTTCAATTAAAAGTAATCCCCCCGATTTCTCGAGGGGATGTACCAATCGATCAATTGGTATTGATCTAACAAAGATCAAAACAAAAAACTATTTTCTTTTCTTTGTCTTTCGCTTTGTTGCGACTTTTTTCTTTACAACTTTCTTCTTTTTCTTTACTGGCATGTAACTCACCTCCTTTTTTATTCTTTCCAAATAAAATTTATTTGGGCAGATTAGATATAATCATCGTGAGATATTTTTCACAATTTGTCAATAGTTTTTCTCTGCTTCAAAATGATGAGTTTAGGGCGTGAAATGAGGATAATTTAAACATATCAAAAATGATAATACTAAAATAAACAATATAGAAGTGATAAATAAGTAAAAAATTAAAATGAAAAAATAAAAATAAAATTATTTTTGAGGCTTAATAACATCTTTTCCCATGTATTTTTGCAACACTTGTGGAATTTTTATGCTTCCATCTTCTTGTTGATAATTTTCTAAAATTGCAATTATTGGTCTATTCATTGAATATGCTGTTCCATTTAATACATGTAAATATTTTTTTTCTTCTCCATCTATATATTTCATGTTAAGCGCACGAGACTGAAAATCTGTTACTGTTGATGTTGATGTAACTTCCCTATACGTATTTTGTGATGGTATCCAACTTTCTATGTCATATTTACGTGCAGCATTAAATCCTAAATCTCCAGAGCAAATTCGCACTACTTGATACGGAATTTCGAGAAGTTGGAAAAATTTTTCTTCTAATGAAAGTAAATACTCGTGTTCTTCATCATCTTTTCCCTCTTCAACAAAAGAGACCATCTCTACTTTGTCGAATTGATGCACTCGGAAAATTCCTTTTGCATCTTTCCCATATGTCCCTGCTTCTCGACGAAAACAGGTAGAAAATCCCACATACCGCTTGGGTAATTCGCTTTTTTGCAGTGTTTTATTTTTAAATAATGGGACAATAGACTGCTCTGATGTGCCAACAAGATACATATCGTCTTTTGTCAGCTCGTAAATATTCTCATCCTCTCCCATTGCTGTATATCCTAAATCCTCCATAATTTCTTTTCGAATAAGTACAGGAGGCAAAATCGGGGTAAATCCTTCTTGCAAGAGGACATCAAACGCCAACTGCTTAAGTGCAAATTCCAAAAGTACACCATCATTTTTTAAATAACTAAATCTGGCTCCACTAATATCTGCTGCAGAGACCACATCTATCATATCTAGCGCTTCACCCAACACTAAGTGATCTTTAGGAGTAAAATCAAATTTTCGAGGCTCTCCGACTGTTTTGAGCACTTCATTTTCTGATTCATCTTTTCCTACTTTTACATCTGATTTTATTGGGTTGGGGATTTTTTTGACTTCTCTTCGTAATTCTTCTCCTACAGCAGTTAGTGCATGCTCTTCTTTTTCTAGTCGTTCTTTTATTTCTTTGCCTTTTTGTATCTGATCTTCCGTTGGCTTGCCATTGATTGCACCAACAAGCATATTTCTTTCTTCCCGAAGTACTTGCACTTCTTGGGATAGCTTGCGAAATTCTGCATCTATTTCCAGAATATGCGGAATATTTACATCAACATTTTTTGCTTTTGCCGATTTCTCAAAGTATTCTGGATTTTCCCTAAGTAATTTAATATCAATCATAGGTAAATGTAAAATTAAAAACTAAAAAATAAAAATAAAGTACCTTAATTTTTCATTTTGCACTTTGCATTTTTATTTTAACTCCAAAACATCTTTTATTCTTGTTTTAAGTTTTTGGAGTGCTTTGTATCTATGATTATACTGTTTTGTCTCATCGCTGGTCAATTCTGACTCAAGATAATATTTTTTAATTTGTGGGATATAAAAAAACGATCTGTATGGGTATCCCTTCATTGTAGGGGTAAGATGGTCATTCTCTTTAATAAGTCCTTCTACTGTATCTGTAGTACTCCACACACTACCATTTGGTAGAGCAAAAGATACAACAGCCCGAAATAGTGCCTTTCTATTATCTCTAGGTAATTCTTTTGCAACAGCTTTCATTTTTTCAAATATATCGTCGTAATTCCCAAGACTATCTACCCAATAATGACTGTGTACTCCTGGTGCACCATCGAGCGCGTCTATTTCCAGTCCTCCATCATCAGACACAGTTGGCAAGCCAGACATTTTTGCATATTCAACAGCCTTCTTTTGAGAATTTTCTTGGTATGTTGTCCCGTTTTCAACAACTTCTTGTGTTATTCCAACATCTTTTAAGGAAACAAATTCAACAGGCAGGCCAGAGAGAAATTTTTTTATTTCATCAAGCTTTGCAGGGTTGGTAGTTGCAATGAGGACTTTTCTCATGGATCTATTATAAACCCATTTTGTCTGCAATTTTTTGCATGGACGAAAGAGTTATCTCTATAAATGTAAGCAGTGGAATACCTAATTTTGTTTCACATAACCTAATATTTTCTCTATCTACTCCTTGGGAGAATGCTGGCTTATTGAATTTTCGCAAAACAAAATCTGCATCAATATCTGCCATTTTCTTTGTTGGAGAAATTAAAGTACTACTAACCACCAAGCCAGTTAGTTGATCCACAGTTGCAATTGCCCAATCCATATCTGTTTCTGGGTCGGTCCCTGTCTTTGTGTAATTATGTGCTTTAATGGCATGCTGTATTGGCTCTTCTACCAATTTTGGATCGCGGTCAAAGAGAAGTCTTCCATGCTGGTCTAGTTTCTCCTCTTTCTGCGCAACTTCGTAATCTATATCATGAAGGAGTCCTGTTATGCCCCATACTTCTTCTGCTTTTGCGTCTGTTGAACCTTTATATAAGTACTCATAGATTCCTTTCATTGCTGCTTCTGCTGCCAAGGAATGCTTAATGAGATTTGGCGACTGCATATATTTTTGAAGTAGCGCAAACGCCTCATCATGAGTAAGGGTAACTTTACTCACATCTGCTTTGGCAACCAAAGTACTACTTTGCTCATCTTGCTGTGAAGTAGGTGCAGCATTTTTTGTTACAACACCGAATGTTTCAACTGTTCCTCCACAATATTTTGTAATAATATTGCACACTTCTTCCAAAACTTCCTGAACTTTCTCAGGACTAACATCATAGATACCATCTACATTTACATAAATATTTTTTGTTTCTGTACTTACTAATGTTCTTTGTGCATCGCGGTAATTAAAGTCCAAATTAAATGGACCTTTTTCATCAAAATAGGCAATTTCTCCTGCTTTGTATTCTGATTCTTCACTATCTCCAAGAAGAAGAATCTTTTCGCCTCCCTTGGCAATATCTAACCGTGTGGGCATAGAAATTGCATCCAAGTCAAATGCCCCAATAGAAACATGATGTTTCATAACAATAAGGTTGTACGCATCAACACATGTATTAATGCTATATAATCCTTTCCCCTGAGCTACTCTTCGAAGAAGTGCTTCTGGACTTGGACGTCTTGAATGCCAATCAACTCCCATTTCTTTATATAATTTTCTGTAACTTTTAATCTCTGGGAATTCTCCAATTTGCTCGGTTGTTAGTCCTGCAAGACTCGCCTGTAATTCTTGTTTTTCTTTTTCCAACTCTTTATTTTGTTTTTCAATCTTTACTCCTTTTATAATTGCAACACCAATAGATGTAGATGGATATTTTTCTTTCATCGGTGTAGAAAGGGAAAAAATGTCTGGCCTATTAAGTTGTGTTAAGGAAAGATTGCTCTCTTGTTTTTTATCTGATACTTCTTGACCAACAATCGCCTCTTGAAAACGTTTTTTTACAAAATCTCTGTCTAAAGAAAGAATAAGCCAGGCTGCTTTTGGTCCATGGTCTTTGCCAATAAGTACTTTGTATATTGCTGAAAATGTTTCTTTTCCGCCTAATCCAAGTGATTTACCTAATTCATAAATATCAAATTGGAATTTTTCAGCATCAAGCTTTTTATCTACTTCTTGCATAAGCATTGCAAGTAACTCTTTTTGTTTTGCTGTTAACGTTGCTGCTTCTTGAGGAAGCACATCTTTGACAGAGAATTTTTCTGAATCTGGAGCAAAATTCTCTACATAATATTTTGCATAGGGTACCCATATCTCTGCTCCTTCTTTTCTAATCTCTCCTTCCATATTGGGCATTTGTATCCACTGAGCAAGAAGACTAAAGCGAACTGTTGGAGGCAGCACCGGCTTACCAATATATGACAACTCAAAAACTCGCGCTAAGTCCTCGTCGCCTTTATTAAAATATGCATCTGCACATTTTTGATATTCATCAAAAAGAGCAGGAATCATTTGAGGATTTGCTAAGTCAAAATTAATTTCACTATTAATTTTTGTACGCACCATTAGAAAACGCAGCAACTCTGGTGGTAATATTTTGAGCATATCGATTGCTGATGCACCAATACCTTTGGATGAGGACATTTTTTGTTTGCCTAAAATAAACCATTCATATGCTAGGGGGTATGGCGTTTCACAATGTAAAACCTTCTCGCAGAGTTGTTGTGCAACGTCGTGAGACCCTCCTGCTGTCATATGATCTTTTCCTGCACCTTCTACAGTTATTCCTAAGACTTTCCACACACAGGGCCACTCTACTTTCCAAGGTAATTTACCTGCAAAGTGCTCTTTCGTACTAAAGGGTGAAGCTTTTCCTGAATAGCCACAACCTTTTGTGAAGTCAACTTTATTTACATCACAAGAAAAAGTTATTTGGTCTCCATCCCAATCCGTTACTGTGGTTGTAGAAATTTTTCCACACGTTGGACAAACTGGCTGGAAGTAATACATTTTTCCAGGAATAGTTTTTTTATAAATTGTTTCATAGACTTTTTTTATTTCATCGGACTTATCTAAGCACTCTCTAATAACATCATTCATTTTCCCATCTAAGTAAAGTTGTGATGCCCAAATAATTTCTGGGTCGCATCCTATGGTATTAAACACATGTTGAAACTCCTTTGCAAAATACTCTGCATAGCTGTCATATCCTTTTTCTGGGGATGGCACTTGAAAAAGAGGCTTGCCCATTCCTGGAAGGTATTTTTCTTGATCGAGGTACACAGGCAACCCATCCATAGGATCGTGGTCGTCGAATACATAAGTATATTTTGAATTTACTCCCTGATCTTTGAGGCACTTATAGATAAGATCATGAATCATAACCCCTCGAAGCGCACCCACATGCACTCTTCCAGAAGGGGTTTTCATATCATCTACCCATTCCAGCTTTTTGCCTCTTTTTTTAATATCTGTTGCGATTTGATCGGCCCAAAACATATGTTGACTTGTCATATTTTAGCTTAGTTTCCCTTCTAAAACAACGCTTTGTCGACCAGTTGCTAAGTTGTAGAGAATTCTCAGTAATCCATCAACACTTTCAAGGGAAATTGCCTCGTCAGATCTGTGAGGGTTTATACTTCCGTCAGATAAAACAACTGCATTCCATTGTCTCGGCGCATTATTAGCATCTGCAATTGCAAATGTTGCAGGAAGTAAATGTACTGGATATCCATTTGCCTCTAGAGTAGCACTTGCCTCTCGTACACTTGCTGTAGTGGGATCTAATCGATATGCTCTATTCTCTTCTACAGTTTCCAGAGATCCACCAAATTCCTCGATAAGATTTCGCAAATCCTCCAAGACAACTCGGGCATCATCTCCATCCTGATATCTTGCTTCTGCTGCAAATTCTGCACTCATGCCTTGTCCACGCCTTACAAACATATTTCCCACATTAATGCGGACTTCTTGAGTAGAAGGCACTTCCGAATCCGAAACATTTTCCGTAAATGGTAATAAGAGTTTGGTGGCATCCGTAAGTACAGTAGTCATACCATCGTCCTCAACTGTTCCAACTTTGGATGTATGCCCTGCTTTTCCATGTAAAATTATTTCAAACCCTTGAGTGTTTGTGTTTGGCTCAAGCATGTTCACCTCTGCACCTAAGGGATGGACCCATTGTTGTAGTGCCTGTAAAATTTGTGTTTTTTCTTCTGGATTTACTAAATCTACTTCCAAATTCATGCTTCCTTCTGAAGCAATAGTGTTTCGGCTGTTATTTGGACCAATGGTAATACTGTCAATGGAGAATTGTCTTCCTTGTAATATTTCTGGTAAATTCCCTAACGAGCCGTTTCTTCTTGCAATAATATGTTGCCCTAATTTTTTGTCAAAACGTACCAAGAATTCACGCATTCTCTCATCTGATATATTCTCTATATGTGCTTTCATTCCTGTATATCCACCGGAGCTTAATACAATAGTACCTATAGGACCTGATTTATCAAAAATAAATGCTTTTTCTTCTACTCCAACCGGGACAAGCTCAATTTGTCTACCATCTGTCTCTTCATCTGCGGTAAATACGAGACGAAGGCTTGGATGAGGAATATGTTGTGCAACAATTCTATCTGTAACAGTAATAAGCGCGGCCACAGGGCCTTTATTATCTATGCTTGGTCCATTTGAATAGACAACATCATCGCGTATTTCAGGATTGCGCTCTGTCCCTTTTACCGTATCCAAATGCCCAGCAAGAATGAGTGGGGTAAAATGCGCATTATTGGGATTGTATTCAGGAATAGTAACAACTAAGGGCCCACCTTTTGCTATTTCTTCAACAGTTACATTATTTCTCTGAAAATGTTCTTGGGAATAAATACCTTTCACAACACTCACTATTGGTTTCATATCCGTCTCACTAGGAGTAAGAGCTAATAACTGAAATGTTTCCCACCACATACCCATCTGACGGTCCCTTTCGAGATTGCCAGTATTAAATCTTCTTTCCTGAGAAGAATACAATTGCTGTCTGTTAGTAATATGTCTTTGTCTTTCCATAAAAAATCCCTCTTGCGAGGGTTCTTAAGTCATCAAAAGAACTCCTCGTTACAAGACTTTTTCTCCTTTCTTTATTTGTATGTGTATGCTCATAGTTGTCCTATTATAGCGGGCTAAAATACATAGTCAATTTTCTTGGAATATTTGACAAAAATGGTTAGAAACTGTTAAGATTTTAACAAGAAACCTCATCCTAGCCTTCTCCTGCGAGGAGAAGGAAGGAAAAAGGAAAAAACTATGTATACGGTCCCAGAAGCTACCAAAACAATTATAGAAAGGTCCCGCTACCTTACCGAGGCAATGAGTAAGGACTTAATTAATTATTCTTCCCTTGCCCGCTATATAAAGCCAGAACTAGAAAAAACGCTTATGAAAAAGGTAAGTAATGCAGCCATTATTATGGCAATTAAGAGGATTGCTACAGATATAAAGCCAAAATTTGCACCGCTCACTATTTTTGTCAGCACTCCAGAGATGATTGTTAGGTCTAATCTAATAGATATTACTGTTGCCAATTCACCAACGCTTTCTAAGAATGTTTCAAAAATATTAGACTTGCACCATTCCAACAACAAATATTTTTTTACTCTTACCGAAGGGTTATCTGAAACAACTATTATTGCCTCTCGCGACGCACAAGATATTTTAGAGGAAAATCTAAAAGGAGAATCAGTCCTGGCTAAATTTGAAAATTTGTCCGCAATTACTATTCGCATGCCAAAAGAATATTCTTATGCATCAGGGACTGTTTATTTCTTTCTTAAATCGTTAGCATGGGAAGGAATAAATCTTATTGAAGTAGTCTCTACATATGTAGAGTTGACACTTATTCTAGAAGATAAAGATGTTAATCAAGCATTTGCAATTCTTAAAGGCCTTTTCCCAATCCAAAATTTGTCTTAGCCTTTTGCCTGGAGTTTTTGGTGGACTTTCATAATACAAAAATCAGAGACAATAGTCACCCCTTTTTCTTTTGCATAATTTTCTACCTCGGAATTTCGTACGCCTTCTGCAAACCAAATTGTCTTAATACCTTTTTGTATTGCATCTTTAACAGGCTGCATAACTTCCTCAGACCTGCGATATATAGCCACAATATCAACCTTTTCACTATCAGGAATATCTAGAAGAGACGCATAAGACTTTTCTCCTAAGGCAGAGTCTATTTTGGGATTGACCGGTACAATCCGCATTCCTTGAGACTGCAAATATTCTCCAACTTTATTACTGTATCTATCTGGGTCGTCAGACAAGCCAACCAACGCAATTGTTTTGGCATTTTGAAGTAAATTTAATTGTACTTTATCATCCATTTTGTAATTCCTTTCGTCCCAATGCCACTCGTCAAATTCTATTGGGTCTGCTCCATATTCTATTATATACGCTTTATGCCGCTCTAAGCTTTCTTCGTATTGCTGCATAAGCGCAGTTGCTTTTTCTTCTGAAATTTTTCCTGCTACTCGCATTTTCCCTACAATGTCTTGGGCTAAATGGTATCTATCCGTCTTATTACGAGTCATCATGTCAAAGGCTGTCGTGGTACCACCTTGCTCGATATACCCATGCACAGAAAATCTCGAAGGATTTTGTACATGCAGAAGCATTGATTCTATTGTCTCAGGATACCCATGGAAATTAATAATTACTGGCACACTTTCTCCAAAAAATTGCTCTACATTATCTATTTGCGCATGTTTTTTATCTGGACAACTACACTTACCACGGAGTCTGAGAATATTTACAAATTTTACTCGGATTTCCGGTACAGTATAGTGCAAAAGCTCTATTGCTGCTGCTGCTTCTTTTGTTGTGTAGTCTCCAATACCAACCATAATAATATCTGCGTCTTTTTGACTTGCAAAATCCAAGACAACACCACCTTTTTCTAGTGCCTCTTCTGCTTGCTGTAACGAGAGCCAGCGCGGCTCGACTGTTTTGCCTGCAGTAATCATATTTATTTGTTTTTGCGACTGCAGACACTCTTTAAGCGTTACTAACATAGAATTGTCATCGATTGGATAGTACGCCTGAATATTGCAATCATGCTTTTCGAGCATGCCGCTGACAAAGGAAGGATTCTGATGAGTAAATCCGTTATGCTCTTGTCTCCAAAGTACAGATGACAACATAAAATTAAGAGATGCCATATCTCCTCGCCAAGAAATATTCCGCGCAACAGAGAGGAATTTTTCGTATTGGTGTGTCATACTGCTAAATATTTGGGCAAATGCCTCGTATGTGGTAAAAATTGCATGACGCCCGGTAAGGACATACCCCTGTGTAAGTCCATGTAAGTTATGCTCTGACAACATTTCCATAACCCTACCATCTCGACTCATATGCTTATCGTTTTCGTCTTGTGGCCATACCCATGCTCGAGATGTTGCTTGGAAAACACTATCTAGCCTATTGGAATAGGTCTCGTCTGGGGAGAAAAGCCGGAAATTCTTTTCTTTTGTGTTTTCTTTAAATACATCTCGCAAGTATTCTCCTGCTGTACGCATACTATTAGACCCAAGAAGGCCTGGCGACTTTACTTCCTTTGCATATTTTTTAATATCTGGGAGTTTTAAATTCTTATATATTTTTTTGCTGTATACATGGGGATTGTTACCAATCCGCAAACTCTCCGGTGGCAAAATATTTTGAATGTCTTTACTAAAACCTTTTTCATTAAATAACTCTTCAAAATGATAGGACTCTAACCATTTTTGAATAACAACTCGCTCCTCTGTATCTTTTCGTGCATTTGGCGCAACAACCTGGTGCGCTTTTATACTGCCTTCTATTTGCTCTTCATCAATTTCCTTAGGCCCTGTCCACCCTTTAGGGGTCTGCAGAATTATCATAGGAAAGCGGGGCTTAAGATACTCCCCATTTCGTGCATTTTTTTGTATGTCATGAATTTTTTTGAGACATGTGTCCATTACTTGTGCCATATCTTCGTAAATATTTTCTCCCCGCACAAAGAATGGCTCGTATCCAAATCCTGTAAATAGATGTGTCAGCTCTTCATCCGACATTCTTCCATAATACGTTGGGCCAGAAATCTTATATCCATTTACATGAAGTATCGGCAACACTGCTCCATTTATAGCAGGATCTATGAGCTTATTAATATGCCACGCGGTATTAATAGGACCTGTTTCTGCTTCTCCATCTCCTATCATGCAGACTGCTAAGAGGTCTGGGTTGTCCAAAATTGCACCATATGCTGTTGCCAAGCTATAGCCCAACTCTCCACCTTCGAGAATTAGCCCTGGTGCTTCTGGATTGCTGTGACTAGAAAATCCATATGGCCAACTAAACATTTTTGATACATATCCTATTCCTTTTGCGTCCACAGTTGCATCTTTGTAATACTTCGCGAGGGTCCCTTCCATAAATAGGTTGGCTTGTAATGCAGGGAATCCATGACCAGGACCTAAGACAAAAATCGTAGACTGCTTGGATTTTTTTACGAGGTAGTTAACATTTGCATAGACAAAATTAATACCAGGACATGTTCCCCAATGACCAAATAACTTTTTTTTAATATCCTTATATTCCAAATCTCTTCGTAGTAGAAAATTATCCTGAAGATAAATTTGCGTTACCGATAGATAATTTGCCGCCCTGACAAATTTCTTAAGACTTTCGATGTCATTCATATTAATAATCTTCAAGTGTGGAGGTATCGCCTTCTGGCAGTCCCATCTCACGGGATTTAAGAAGTCGTCGCATAATTTTCCCTGAGCGAGTCTTTGGCAATTTATCGATAAATGCAATTTCTCTCGGATATGCGTGTCCTGCCAAATGATTTTTTACATGAAGACGAAGCTTTTCCTTTAACTCGTCTGTTGGCTCAATCCCAGGCTTAAGGACAACAAATGCTTTAATAATTTCTCCTCGAAGCTCGTCCGGCTTACCAATAACTCCCGCCTCCACAACTTCCTCGCATTCCACCAACGAGCTTTCTACCTCGAATGGTCCAACGCGCTCTCCCATTGTCTTAATAACATCATCTGCTCTCCCAACAAACCAATAATACCCATCGCTATCTCTCTTTGCTCTATCTCCCGACAGATACCAACCATGAAGAAAATATAATTTAAATTTTTCTTCGTTGCCCCAAATCTCCTTCATCAGAGAACTTACACTTGATGGATCTAGAGCTAAATTACCTTCCAACTCATCTCCCAATTCTTCCCCATTGTCATCTATAATTGCCGCTTTTACTCCAGGCAAAGGCTTTCCCATAGAGCCAGGCCTCACATCCATTACCGGATAATTGGTAATAGAAATTCCACCTTGCTCTGTTTGCCACCAGGTATCATGGAAAGCAAGACCAAATTCTTCAAGTCCCCACCAAATTGCTTCTGGATTGAGTGGCTCACCAACACTACACAGATGTCGAAGTGCTGAAAGATTGTAGTCTTTTGGCTTTACTGGTGACCCCATAAGCATCCTTATTGCAGTTGGTGCTGTATACCATACAGTTACTTTTTCGTCTTGAAGGACTGTGTACCAATTCTCTGGAGAGAATTTCCCCTCAAACATGACTTGCGTAATTCCAAGACACCACGGACCGAGGGCTCCGTACACAACACCGGTTACCCAACCCAAGTCTGCGGTACACCAATAGACATCGTCATCATGCAAATCCAGTACATAAAGACTGGTTACCATTGCTTGTAAAATATCAAAGTGAGAATGGACAACACCTTTTGGTTTACCAGTTGTTCCAGAGGTATACAGCATGTAGGAAAAATCTTCTTTTGCAAGATGTGCAACAGCAAAATCCTCTGACTGCTTTTCCATAAGCGAGTTGTAGCTAACAATATTGTCCCCCTTAGGATGGGTGACTGACCCTCTTTCCACAATGATTACTTTTTCCAAATCTGGTAAATCTTTCCAAATTTTTTCAATTCTAGGAAAAAGAACAGCATTGGTAATAAGTATTTTTGCTTTACTGTCCAGTAATCTATCTAAAAGCGCTGCTTCTTGAAACGCAGCAAACATTGTCCCAACAATTGCTCCCAGCTTGAGCCCTCCTAAAAAAGCAACAGATCTTTCTGGAATAGAGGGAAGAAAAATAAAAAACCTATCTCCCTTACGTACACCCAGAGACGCCAAAACATTGGCAAACTTATTAGATGATTTTTTAAAATCCAAAAATGTGTAATTTTCTTTTTCTCCAGTTGCACTAAGAAAGCGCAGTGCAACTTTATCTCCCATGCCTTTTTCGACATGTCTGTCTACCATATTGTAGGCAGCATTCAGGGTACCATCTTCAAAAAAGGTTACTAATTCTTTTTCTTTATCTTCCCAAGAAAAAGATGCATATACCTTGTCATAGTCATCCAAATTGGGGGATTTCTTTAGTGCGAGTAAATCTTTTTTTATGCTTTTTACAGTCTGAGTCATATTATTTTTGTAATAAAATATCTTGAAATATTGTAACATACGAAAGTAACTCTTCTTTTTCTACATATTCATTTGCCCTATGTGCATTTTTTGCGATGTCTCCAGGACCAACAATAACTGCAGGACCATTTTGAGAAACAAGTCCAGCCTCTGACCAAGCAGGAAATGCAGCAGTAATGGATGCTGGATATACTTTCTTCACAGCAGACAAAACATTTTGGACAAAAGGATCATCTTCTTTTGTAGAAAATCCTGGCTCGATTTGGTCTAAAACAAGTTGTACATCTGGCTCTACTTTTTGAATAAGAGAAGAGAGTCTTTCAAATTCTTTTTGGGGATTTAGGCTAGTTAGGAGTCGTCTTTCAAAGACTACTTGGCATGAAGATGCAAATACATTCCGCGCTGTACCTCCTTGAATTATTCCAAAGTTTTGGGTATTACTTCCCAAAAGGGGATCTGACTGCTTTCCTAATTCTTTTGCATCGTCAATAAGCATAGACATAATGTGATGCATTTTATTAATTGCATTATTCATTGCACTATTTTCCGGAGTTGCTTGTCCTGCATGAATTGCTTGCCCTTTGGCAATAAGCGTGCATTTAAGAAGTGCACGCTGCCCAATATGAACCTGCTGAAATGTTGGTTCCAAACAAATAAAAAGGGGATTTTTTAGCGAAAGTGATTTCTGATAGGTAATGGCTCCAACACTGGACATCTCCTCGTCCCCATCAAAAACTAAAACAGTATCGTATGACGGCTTTTCTGTAAGTGTAAAAGCAGCTTCTATAACTGCCGCAATGCCACCCTTGGTGTCACATGTGCCCAGACCATAGAGCTTTCCATCCTTTTCGACAACTTTTAGTGGGTCTGTTGACCATGAGGGACTAGATGGAACAGTATCGGTATGCCCAACAAAAACAAGGGTTTTCTCTTTACTTTTCCCAGGAATAGTTACCAATAGATTTTTTCCCTGTACGCCGTCTTCTCTTTTCCACTCCTGAATTTCTGTTGAATAGTCGGCAAACCAACTTTGTAAAAGGGAAATAATGGGAGTGTTATCTGTTGAAGAGTGAGAGTCGATAGCTACAAGAGCAGACAAGCGATCAAGAAGATTCATTATATCCCACAAGTATACTATTTCTGGCTAAAAAGAGTCAATTTTTAGATAATTTTTGACAAAAGAAGAGGAAATGTTAAGAAATTAACAGATGCCAAAATTACTACATTGTTAGATTGTTTAAAATGTAGGCAGTAGGCTATTCTCAATTCTTGGGTGCTTTGGAATTCGATTGTTCGATATTATTCGTACTAAGATAACTCCCGGTAATCGAATCCCATTGAGTGAGCTTGGAGCGAACGTCATCCCAAAATTGAGTAGACTACTGACTACTATTGATTCTGGACAAGCCAGAATG
>DASQJJ010000055.1:0-24342 GCA_035631115.1 Candidatus Eiseniibacteriota bacterium | reverse complement strand
CCTTTGGTGGACCAACTGGTAAGGAATTATTTAGCATGCCTTTTGTCTTAGGCGAAACAATGCTCCTTTTAACCAGTAGCTTTACGTGTGGCATTGCAATGCTTTCAGCACTTCATGGAAAGAAAATTCGCACCCTTGTCCTTTTAATTAGCACGTTTCTTTTGGGTGTATCTTTTTTGGCTATGGAATTAACTGAATTTACTAAGCTTATTGTCGAAGGAAATAGCTGGACACGAAGTGCATTTCTTTCATCATACTTTACCCTTGTTGGCACCCATGGACTTCATATTGCATCTGGTCTTTTATGGTTAACCATTCTTATTGTCTTTATAGGATACAAGGGACTCACCGATAGTGCTGTGCGAAAGCTTACTCTCTTTGCTCTTTTCTGGCATTTCCTTGATATTGTGTGGATTTTTATTTTTACTCTGGTATATTTAATGGCATGAAAAATCATACAACAATAAAGGCATACATAACGGGATTTGTACTTTCCTTAGCACTAACGCTTCTTGCGTATTGTTTTGTTGTGTATCATATTTTTACAGGAATTGTCCTTACCACTGCACTTATTGAATTGGCATTTATCCAGCTCCTTGTCCAGCTTTTATTCTTTCTTCATTTAGGACAAGAATCACGTCCAAGGTGGAATCTTATCTTTTTTCTTCTTACGTTTGGTGTGCTTTTACTTGTAATGGTAGGCTCATTGTGGATTATGAACAACCTTAACTACAACATGACACCTGTTGATATGAGTAAAACTATTATTGAAGACGAAGGAATAGCGAAATAAATTTATAATTTCTGATTACTAATTTTTAATTCCCCCTTACCATGAAACAAAAAATTAAACTCTATATTGCTCTCACCAAGCCGGGAATTATTTTTGGTACAACACTCTCTTTTGTAACAGGATTTTATTTAGCATCAAAAGGACACATTCATGTTATCGCATTTCTCATGACAATATGTGGTATTGCATTGGGTCTCGCATCTGCATGCGTTTTTAATAACGTTGTTGACCGCAATATAGATGCAAAAATGCCGAGGACCAAAAATCGTGCACTTGCCCGAAAACTTATCCCTGTGCCAATAGCACTTATTTTTGCATCAATTCTGGGAGGCATTGGACTTTTTCTTTTATATACCTATACAAATATACTCACTGTTGTTTTGGGTTTTGTAGGATTTGTTTTTTACATTATTTTATACGGAATTGCCAAAAGAAAGTCTATCCACGGTACCCTTGTTGGTGCTGTTGCAGGAGCCTTACCACTTGCTGCAGGATATACTGCAGTAACCAATAGATTCGATACCGGAGCACTTCTTTTATTTCTTATTTTGGGTATCTGGCAAATACCACATTTTTATGCAATTGCTATGTATCGGATGAAGGATTATAAAAATGCTGGTATTCCTGTTATGCCACTTATTGTTGGAGCCTTAGCAACAAAAGTACAAATTATTTTGTACATTACTGCCTTTCTTGCAGCAGAGGTTGCACTTACGATATACGGATTTACTGGATATGTCTATCTTTGTGCAGTACTTCTTGCAGGAGGATTGTGGCTTGTCTTTGGGATACGGGGATTTTTCCTTGCGGACGAATCACGCTGGGCCAGAAAAATGTTTTTTATTTCCCTTTTGGTCCTTCTTACCTTTTCATTTGTGATTCCCATTGATTCTCTTATTACCCATGGTATACTAATAACATGGTAGTACTTATCCATGTACTGTTTGCTCTTATTAGTATTGGTCAAACAACGTTTCTCCTTTTTATGCCTTCCAAAACAAAGCTTTATAGTACCTATGCATTATTTTGTGGGACGCTTCTTAGCGGAACCTATTTAGTTCTTACTAAGCCTGTCCATATGCTCACTATGTGCGTTGAAGGAGTTGCATACATAGCATTTGTTGTATGGAGCATTGCATTTACACATAAGAAGTTGGCAAAGAAAACAACTACAGACTAAAAAACATACTCCAAGAAGTAGAATAAGACTCCCGAAACAATAGAAAATGTCCAAAAAAACAAAAATACCATAGTGAGTACCTTATGATTCTGAAAATAATTTACATCTTTTTTATACCTGGTCCACGCAATAATAAAAAAGATAATAAGGGCAATAAACATAATAAGAGACAATACTCCATGGACAATAGCGAGTGCAATAATAATTGGGTAATCTACATGTAGCGCTTTTGCATGAGTTGGAACCCGGGACACCATGTAGCTAATATTAAAAATTGTTTCATACAAAAGAGCAAAACCAGCAAGGAGTGTTGGGAATTTATTATGCGTATAGCCTTGGTATAGCGTGTAATAAATGATTGCAGAAATACCCAACTCTGCGAGTAATGTAATGGTGCTATACAACGGTGCATGCATATCTTAATAATATCCATCGTGAAACTATCTGACAAGAAGCAATATTTGCTATGATAGAAAAGTCCATGAAAAAATCTTCTTTCAAAATTTTATCTTTGCTCCTTGCTCTTTACTCTTTACTCTATTTCCTGGTTCCTTCCCCTGTCTCTGCGCATTTTTTTGAGACAGACAATACAGTAACAGGAGAATTGCATGTAGAACCAAATGACAACCCTATTCCTGGAGAAAATGCATTCCTAAATTTTCGATTTACTGATACAGCTAAGAAGTTTACTCTTGCAACTTGTACCTGCACACTTTCTGTATTTGAAAGCCTGCCTGCCGGCAAGGCAGGAAAAAAGAAAATATTTGAAACACTTCTTACCCCCAGAAAAAGTACCCATCCAAGCATTTATGATGCAACGTTTACCTATTCCTTCCCCGAAAAAGCATTGTACGATATTGTCCTTACTGGTCAGCCAAAAATCTCTGGAACATTTGAGCCTTTTTCTCTTACCTGGGATTTTCGTGTAACGCAAAGTCCAAAAGCAAAGCCAATTGATTTTACCCACACACTTCTTTTGTATTTTGGAGTTATTCTTGGAGCATTTCTTATTCTTGGATTCCTTTTCCTTACGGGAATACTACTAAAAAAATCTATTACATAATTACCAGCCACTTTCAGAAAAAGGAATAGTATTTTTGTAATTATGCAAAGCTTCTTTTATGTGTGGCAAAACATTTTCTGGTAAATTGTCTAAAGGAAACCATTCTACATTATCACATTTATCTGGCTCCATTACTTTGGGCTTACCCTCCCACTCCTTTACAACAAAGAAAAAATCAATGTATTCGGCATCTGAGGATTTTCTGTGTAATACAGTTGCAGGTATAAGATTTTTCTTTATGAGAGTAATCCCTGCTTCTTCTTGTGCTTCTCGTATCATTGCATTTGTTATGGACTCATTGCCATCTAAATGACCAGAGACAAGACTATACTTTCCATCCATCCACCCTGTATTAAATCGTCTTAAAAGAAGTATGTTGCTATCTTTTATAAGCATAAGATATACAGCAGAACGAAGAGTAAATCGTGAAGATGAAGAAGTCATAAGTAATTAATTTTTAAACAACATAGAAACTGCTGAGAAAAAAAGAATTGTATATACTGCATATCGATAATATTTCTCAGGAATTCTTGTATGAATATGGTGTCCAATAAAAATCGCGACTAAGAAGAACGGAAGAATAGGAAGAGAAAGTGTAAGAAGTTGTGGCGTAAGAAGTCCTCTGCCAAAAGACGTAACTACTCGGACAAGACTTACCATAAAAAGTAAATAAATAAGTGTTGCACGAAAGATAGCCTTATCTGGTGCAACCACTGCCAGATACATACTTAAGACTGGTCCACCTGTCCCAATAACGCCCTGCACCCATCCACCGACTACTCCTGCAACAACGCCCCATGCTTTATGCTTATTGTCTCCAAATGTAAACCCATTAAAGAAAATCATTTTTATAAGAAAAATAAAAATTGAGACAGCAAGTAATCTTTCGAGGAAAACATTGCTTAAAAGGGACAAAGTAAACGTTCCAATGGTACCACCAACTAGTAAACCTACTGTCATAGGAATTGCCACCTTCCAATTAGTGTGTTTGTAATTTTGAAATATAAGAAGTCCCATGAGAAGTTGGAAAATAAGTGCAAGGGTTACTGCATCTTTTACACCCAAAACAAAACTGAGTAATGGAATAGAAATAAGTCCTCCTCCAAATCCAAAAAGAGACTCACCAAAAAATGCTAGGGTAATAATTATTATTGACAAAACAACTGGATCCATGAAGAAAGTATACCAGAACCCATCTATGAAGAAAATATGTTAGAAATTTAACAAAAGACATTGTTATTTGTTGTATTATGTAAAATCCTTGACAAAAAATTTTGTACTAACTACCATTTCATTAATTATATGGCGCGCGTGAATGGCGTTAAGGATACTGTTCTGGCCAGACGTGCAGTTAGGGAATCAAGAAGAGTGCGGGTTAGAAAAGTTCGTAAAATTAGCGCTGGTTTTGGCCCCGAAAAAGAACTGGTAGGAGGGAACTATCCAGGAGAATTAGTACTCCTTGTTGATGGCATGTCTGCGTACATGCAGGGAAAAGTATTAACACATGAGCTTATCCATAACAGACGTGGTAGGATTGGGAGAAGTGAGAAATTGACTTTAAGAGCAGAAGAAGTAGCATTTGAAAGAATGACAAAAAGACAGCTTCTAGAACTCTATAAATCTATTCCCCCTGACACAGAAAGTTAATTTCTATGCTGCTGTTCTTAAAAAACGTAACAGGAATACAACAATAGCTAAAACAAGGAGTATGTGAATTAATCCTCCAGCAATATGAAGGGTAAATCCTCCAAGCCACATAATAAGTAATATGATTGCAATAATCTCAATAATACCCATTCGTTATCCACCTCCTTTACATGACGTGCCCATTTACTCTTCTTTTGTTGTTCTTTTTTTAGACTTTCTTTTTAACGAACTTGTTGCTGCTTTAGTTGCCTTTTTTAGTCCTTTTTGCCTAGAAACTACATCTTGTGTAATAGTATTTGCTCTATTCATTGCATTCTCCTGCATGGACTTTGCATAATCTACTGCCCTATCTTTCACCGAGACAAATGCTTGCTTTACCTTCTCTCTATTTCTTTTATCAGAAAGTGCTACAGCACCTGCTACAGCAACACCTGCACCAACGACAGCTCCTGTCACCGCTGCTCCAACAACCTGACCTTTTTTAGTATCTTTCATTCCATTATCTTTTTGCATATTCATATTCAATCACCTCTTTCTTTTTCTTATCTATGAATTACTCTTCCTAGATAAATAAGTATTGCGGCCCCAATAACCGCAACAATAAGACTATAAAAATTAAATCCTGTCACCCCTGGTTGTCCAAATAAATTCATAACAAGTCCTCCAACAAATCCACCAATAATACCCAAAATAATATCTTCCAGTACTCCATGACTACTTGCCATAAACATATCTGCAATCCATCCTGCTGCGGCTCCTAGAATAATCCAAAGTAGTATGTCCATAAAACAAAGATACCTATGTGTAGTAAGGGGTGAATAAAAATTCCGTAAACATTATGTAAGAACGAAAGAGGGAATTGAACAATAAAAAAATAGCAGATAGAGGCCCATCTGCTATTTTTATCGCCCTATATGTAGTACGTGTTTACTTTGAATCATCACCAGATCCTTGTCCTTTATCACCTGTTCCGGACCCAGATCCATCTCTTTTATTTCCACCTTTCATATAACGCACCTCCTTTCATTTCTTCTTAGGTATATTTTCTCCTGCCTTACGTGCTTCGGATAAGCCAATTGCAATTGCTTGTTTTCTACTCTTTACTTTCGCGCCACTTCTTCCACTCTTCAACTTCCCACTTTTAAACTCCTCCATTACTTTTTTTACTTTTTGCTGGGATTTTTTGCTGTATCGTGGCATATTTCCATACTACGGAAAGCGTGTAAGGGGTTGTCTGAGAAAAAGAAAGAAACAAGTAAGAATTACTTTTCTGTTATGGGAAGACGTATGGTAAAGGTACTTCCTTCATGAACGTTGCTTTTTACCTGTATTGTACCGCCATGAAGAAGAATAATTTGCTGAGCAATATAAAGTCCTATTCCTAACCCTTTAAATTCTTTTTCTGTAGATCCTCTTTTAAAGAGTGTGAAGATGTCATTTTTATCTGCTCCCTTAATACCAATGCCATGGTCTATTACTCGTATTACTGCGAATCCATCTTGCTTTTCTAAAGCGACATCTACTGGCTCTTTATTTCCATATTTCAATGCGTTGGAGATAAGGTTATCAAGCACTTGCTCTAGGCGCAACTTGTCCCATTTACCAAAAATTGTATCTTTAATACTAAGATTAATGTGAGTTCCTTCTTTTTCAAATTTTTCCAAGAATCCACCAACCACATCATGAATTAATGTTCCTAATTCTACTTCTTCCAATTCCAACTCCATTTTATGTGTTGTTATCAGAGAAATATTAAGTAAATCATTAATCATTTTTGATAATCTTTTTGTTTGGTTTTGCATACTTTGCAACATGCGAAGCAAATGCTCTACGGAAAATTCTGACAGCGAAACATTTCGAATATTGTGCAGTGTTGTTTGGATTTGCAGCACTACTGTTGTCAAGGGAGTTTTTAACTCGTGAGAAGCAATTGCTAAGAATTCGTCACGCAGAGCGGTTTCTTTATGAGCTTCTTGTAATTCTTTCTGAAGGTATTCTATAATTTTTTTACTCTCCCTCTCTCTTTCCCTATATTCTTTAATCTTCTCATGTCTGTGGCCACTATCTATAAAGTAAGAAACAATAAGACCCTCAAAAATAAAAAAAACAAGATTGACCATGGAGGATGGGGCCTTAATATTAAATGCAAAATACGGTATAGTGAAGAAATAATAGATAATAAGTGCCGACAAGATATTTGTCAGAAGCCCTGACACAGCTCCTCCGTACCAAGCGCTTATCATGATTGCGGGAAGAAAAATGGTAAAAACAATTGGCTTACCTAACCACATGAATATTCCATAAGCCACAAGCGAAGATACTGCTGTACTTATAAGAGAAAGAAGATAGGGAGTAATGAGAATTGCTATTTTTTTTACCTGCATGCTTCCCATTGTAGCAAAGTACGCTCTGTTTTTGATAGAATACAAGAAATTCTCTTACATATATCTTACATGTCTCTTACGAAACATGTTGATAGAGACTTTATGATACTTTTATGAATAAAATTCTCATTGTAGAGGACGATGAAGGAATCCGAACAACTCTCAAAGAAATCCTCACAGAAAGAGAATTTCTGGTAGAAACTGCAGAAGATGGTATTGCAGCATTAAATACAATAAAAAAGTCTCCCCCAGACTTGCTCCTTTTGGACTTGGGCCTTCCTAAGGTAAGTGGCGAATCCATTTGTAAGGAAGTCCATAAGATGTATCCTAATTTGCCAATTATTATTGTTACTGCTAAAAATAATAGTCAGGATGTTGTGAATGGCCTTACCATTGGTGCAATTGATTATATTCGCAAACCATTTGACATTGACGAATTGATAGCAAGAATCAAAGTCCGTCTTAAAGTAGTCGAAACAGACACACTTCAGGCTAACGACTTACAAATGAATACCAAAAATATGGAAGTAACACGGGGAGGAAAAGTAATTAGTCTTACTCCTCATGAATTTAAACTTTTACAATACCTTCTTATGAATAAAGGACAAGTCCTCACCCGAGAAATGATTTTAAATCGTGTCTGGCAATACACATATGATGTGGATAGCCGAGTAGTTGACGTATATATTGGATATCTACGAAAGAAGCTGGAAGATGATCCTAAAAAGCCACTGATTACCGGCCTTCGAGGCTTTGGTTACTCCATAAAAGAATAATACCTACCTTAGTAAAAGTTGAGGAATAAGACTATGCAACACAACTTGAGCAGCAAGCACTGACACTCCAACTGCACCTATTGCTTCCATGACAATTTGTTGCCATCTGGTTTGGGCAAGGAATTTTCTATACTGTATCTCTTTATTCATCCAATGTCCTCCTTTCTTTAAAGAGTGTAAACAATTTTTCTTGGAAGATGCTTAAAAAAGATGTAAGAACTATGGAATAAAATACATAAAATTGTATAACGTACGTTGTGCTGTTATGATGAGAAAATGAGTTCTGCCTTTTACAGCAATCGCTGGAAGCTTTTTGCCTCTCAAATTGCCAATGATTCTACATTTACGTTAGGTGTTTTCTTTATTTTCATGCTGTTTCTCGGCCTTCGCGTAGACCAAATTTCTTTTATTATTTCTATTCAAATTGCCATTTTTTCCTTATTCTCACTTTTGGGCGGTATTCTTGCAGATAAGTATGGGCAAAAGAATTTACTTCTTCTGGGCGCAGGACTTTTTCTCATTGGTACAATATGTGTTGCGTTTGGACAGAATTTTTACTGGTTTTTATATGGGTACTCTCTTGTTGGGCTTGGATCTGCATTAAAGCAAGGATCCCAATCTGCCTTGCTTTTTGAAAGTCTTAAACAAGACAATCAAGAAGAGGATTTTAAAAGAGTAGCAGGGAAAATTGATTTTTCAACCAATATTGTTTGGGTAGGTAGCTCTATTCTTGGAGGACTCCTCTATGCAATTAACCATAGATTTCCTTTCTATGCAGAAATTATTGTTGCAGTAAGTGGCTTTGTTGCAATTACGTTATTGGCCAAACCGTCTGTTGTAAAACTTGAAGAGCCGCTTATGGAAAGATTGAAGGCTGCATTTTCCACAACTTTTTCTACAAAAAATTTCTCCAAAATATTTCTTTTTTCCGCCCTCATTGGAAGTGTTGCCTTAACAACTATTCAATATGCCCAACCTTTATATAAAGCTATCCATATTCCAGAGGCATACTTTGGATTTATTGCTGCTGGATTTTTTCTTATGAGAGGACTTGGATCGTGGTATTCCAACAGTCTAGGAAAATTTTTCTCTGTTGATAAATACTTGGTCCTTCATGCTGCAACTTTTGGACTTGTCTTGGTACTTCTGCAAAAACTTAACTCTGTGTTTTTTGTCCTGCCTGCATTTGCCATTTTATATTTTCTTCGTGGACTCTACGGACCAACTATTAGCACGTATATTCATGAGCGAGTTGAATCCCACGAAAGAGCAACTATTTTGTCTATTAATACCTTACTCGTAACTCTTTTTACTTCTCTTGCACTTATTGTCTTGGGATTTGTTGCAACTGCGTTTGGACTGATTAGTGTCTTTTTTGTGATAAGTCTTTTGTCTTTACTACTGTTAATAGGATATGTATTGTCTTTGCGGAAAGTGGAAACAGGATAAGGAGAAATTATTTCTTTCTTTTTAACTTTTTCTTTTTTGCTGGTTTTGCTGCAAGCATAACACGCTTTGCTTCTAAACGTTTTGCTGTCTTGCGAGAGCTATTTCTTCGTGGTCGTACTGGTCTTTTTGGCATAGTCTGATTATACGCTATCTCCTCATTGTGCACAAGAACGAGGAATCTTTAGACCCTAAACTCTAACACAAGGGGCAAATGGTCTGACACATCACTATCAAGTACGGTAAACGAATCTATTATTATATCGTTTGTGACCAACATATAATCTACAACATTTCTTTTCTCTGAGCTTAATTCGTTGGACTGCGGTCTGGTGTGAGTAATTTTGTATTCATCAACAAGACTGACAAATTTTTCATTGAGCATTTGCATAGACTTTGTATCTGGAAATAAATTAAAATCTCCACACAAAATTGTTGGATAATCTACCTCTCGTGCAAGTTGCAGCAGCATAGTACTTGCTGCCTCTGTCCTACTTGTACCTCTCTTATCCCTTGACCAAATGCCGTGATAGTTAAGAATCCGTACGTTTTGTCCATCTATTTGCAGATCGACCACCAATACATTTCGCGACTCTTCTCCTGGATGTTTTGCAAATTCTTCCCAATCAGTAATGTATTCATATTTACCCTGAACAAAAACGCTCTTTTTACTCGTAATAGAAAATTTGCTTTTTGTATAATTTCCATATTCAACAATGCCGCCAAAATCATGCTCGAAAAGCTCTTTTCCATGGAAATTTTTTTGCCAGAAATCTTTGAGCGACCAATTCGGAGCATAAGAGGAAAAGGGTAAATGTGTAGTAGCAGTATCTACAAAATCTTTAGAAATAAATTCATCGTATGCAGAGTCGTCTACCTTTCTCGATACTTCTTGCAAACAAACAATATCTGGCTTTTCTTCTTTAAGGAATTTTGCTAGCTTTGCATTATTGTCGTCGAAAAGCGAAACATTCAGACATAATAGCTTAATAGATTTACTCACATATAGCATTATATCAAAGACTACGAGTATTACTTAAAGGTTATTAGTGGAAATTAAATGCATGTCCCATTCGGCTAAAGCTAGGTCTTTCTCCTTTTTCCTCAAGAGATCTTACGGTCTCAACTTTTTCTTGGAGACGACTATTTTCTGCTTCAAGCACTCTATTTTCATGACGCAAGTCGTTTATTTCTTTTTGCATTCTTTTTATCTCTGATTCTTTTCCATGAATGGTGAAGTAGGTGGAAAATTTATCTGCAATGCTAAGAAGCCAGCTAACAAAAATACCCAACAGCAGCGAAGCAATAACAATAACATACACTGGAATATCTTTGAGAAGATATCCGCCTAAAAGGATATGGCTAAGTCCAGTATTTTGTGTTGCAAAATATGCAACTCCCAGAGCAAAAATGACGAGTAGTAGTAGAGACAGCATGATTATATATAACAACAAGAGAATGATAATCCCAGGAGAGTGAGGTAATGAATAGGTAAGAACTTATTTGGCAGAATATGTCTGGAAATGTATTCCTAAAACGCCATACTTTTTCTCGTCTTCCTCTGAATAATATTCTCTCATATCATTGATAGCTGCTTGAAAACTATCATTTTTTGCCCACCCAGCAGACTCTATTCCCAATGAAGAAAATAAATCAGAGAATGTAGCAAAATGCGATAGCGTAAGTACTATAACAGTAACTTCTTCGTTGTTATGTGAGAATGTTATTGTGTCTCCAACAGTAATTTTTTGACGTTTTTCATCATAGAGTCTTACTTCGAGAGTTTTTGTACCATTTTTAATCTTATCAAAAGGCTCTTTAACAAGATGCATGGAGTGATTGGTCATATAAGGAATTAGCGGAAGAGTCCTGATATAAGTATTGTGAAGATGATTGCAGTAATACCAGCAAAAACTAAAATGGTCCTCACAAAAAGTGTGGTTGCTTCTTTTTTCTTTCCATCTAAATAGAGCATGACTGGTTGATAGAGAAAGAAATATCCCATGAGGGATGCGGATAGTGAGAGAAGAGAAAGCACTGCAATCGGAACTATTATCGTATTTCCTGGCTTACTGTGCTCCATTCCAAAAAACATGACACATGCAACAAGGATTATATACAAACTTGCAGCAAAGGCATTAATAAATGGGTTTTTTGTCACTTCTTTTGTATTATAGCAGAGTCTGTCCAACTCTTTCTAGAGTACATATCTCCCTACTGTTGTAAGTAATTCCTTCATTTCAAATGGCTTTGCAATAAAGCCATCTGCTCCTGCATTTTTGGCAATTTTCTCTGTATCTTTATTTGCAGAAATCATAATAATGGGAATATTCTTTGTCTGTTTTTTGGACTTAAGTTGTTTGCAAATATCCCGGCCATCTACACCAGACATCCATATGTCAAGAATGATAAGGTCCGGATGATGTCTTTGTACATCTTTTACTGTCCGTCCATCTGTAGTTGTTGTTACTGCATATCCTGCATCATCGAGAATCATTGCTATGCCCTCACAAATTGCAGGATCATCATCTGCAACAAGAATTTCTTTTTTCTTAGTCATGTTTTATTTCCTCCTTTACCAAAGTGTTTTTCTGCTGTTTTAGATTTCTTTTCATAACAGGAAGGGTAAAACAAAATGTTGATCCTTTATTTTTTTCACTTTCTACTTGCATAGTGCCTCCATGTCTTTGTATTATTCTTGATGCAATAAAAAGCCCAAGCCCCAAACCACCAAAGGTATCTTGATTCCCAACGCGTTGGAATCTCTCAAATATTTTACTGTGATTTTCTTTTGCAATACCTATGCCATAATCCTGCACACAACACGTTATATATTTTTTATCTCCCATAGTACTTACTAGTATCGTATCTCCATGAGGAGAATATTTAATAGCATTGGAAAGAAGGTTTACCATAACTTGTCCCAAACGTGTCCGGTCTCCATAGATTGTCTTTGTTGCTGATAATTTTTTAATTATTCTGTGTCGCTCTGTAGTTAGTTGCATCTCTTCAACAATTTCATTAACTAGTTCATTAAAATCAAAGTATCCTTGATGAAATTCAAGCTTACCTGTGTCAATTTTTGTCGCATCTAATAAGTCCCCAATTAAAGCGGTGAGTTTGTTGAGTTGTGCATCCATCTTAGACAGTTGAAGTGCTGATTTTTCATCTCCAGCTCTTGCGAGTCTACTTTGCATAACTTGAGCAAATGCTTTAAGGGAGGTAACAGGTGTTTTTAATTCGTGAGTAGCAACGCTCATAAATTCATCCTTATGCTGTGCTTGCTTTTTAAGAGTCTGTATATAATTTTCATGATACGCAAAGGCAATTTTGGAGACGAGGACATCACAGTACGTACCAATGGCAAAACTAAATTGATAGAAATCCTCCACATCTAATGTGTCTAGCAATCCTTTTTCTCGCAACTTTTGCCAGATTGCTTGCTTAAGAAAAATTGTCCCATCTACTGCCTCTTCTAGGGTGAGACCATCGTGTAATGATTCTTTTGCTAGCTTGCTTCCAAGTACTTTAAAAAGGTTTGTTCCTCTCTTTATATCTCCAACAGCTAAGTTGTTGGCAAGCTCCACCACAATTGCGATATGGTTTTGCTTGTATTTATTAAGTAATTCATTGCGAAACCTTTTACCACCTAAAAAATGCTTGTGTTGTTGGGTTGCTAATTGCTGAATAGCATTTGCTTCTTGTATAAGAAGGTTGTGTATTGCAGAGAATTTATTTGGTAAGGATTTTTTCCCTGAATCCGGTCGTGGATTGTTTTTATTCATCTGCCTTTTCATTGGTAATTCTGAATATAGGCTATGAATGTTACAATTGGGTAAGAAAATTAGATGATAATTACAATTGTTAATTGATGTCCTGTTGCTTTGAGGATTGTGATTTTTTCTCTTTTTCAAGCTGGGCCTTTTCACCCTCAAGGATATTAACCCTGTTGGTTAATTCTGTATTTTCTTTCTTTTTCCTTTTTATATCATTATTTTTACCCCATAGAGTAAGGAGAGACGTAAATGCATCCAGAAGATGGAGTATCCAAGCAAGAATAAATCCCATCAAGATAGATACCAAGACAACAAGATATAAAGGCACAAACCTGCTGTATTGAGAAAAATTTACAACAACTGCTGTGGTATTTTGAGTAGCGAAAATTGCTACTCCTATTGCAAATAATAATGTAATAATAACTGCTAACATACTGTAATTTTTAGAGAAAAATAGACACAATAAGACCAACGATGATTACCAAAACAATAATATTAGAAAGTCCTGCGATTGCTAAAATACCTAGTACAGACAGAATCCACAAAAGAAGTAATACTGATGCAACTGCTTGAAAAGGTCTAGGCAAAATTCCTATTGCCCACCCAACAACTGCAAGAATAAGAATTTCCCACAGCGTAACTGCGTGGCTATTTATGGTAAAAAGGGTAATATTGGGAATAGAAATACCGGCCAAAGGCGCATAGCCCAAGAGCCAAAGAATTGCGAGAATAACAATTATTGCAACAATCATATATTATTGTGTTTCCACATCTTTCGGTGAAATTGGATAAATAAGATCTAATAAATAGACGAGTCCCCATGCAACACAAATATAAACTACTGCTGCTATTACCGTTGACCATTCAATTAAAGAATTCCCTGTTGTAGATACTCCTAAGATACCAGCAAAAGGTGCTGCAAGTGGATTTGTAAGAGAGTATACCAGACTCGTAAATCCAACGAATTGATTTGCTCCCAACGCTTTTAATACAACTCTAAATATAAGCAGTACTTCAATCAATCCCAATATATACCAAATAATCTGATTAAATCGAAAAATTGTTTTTTTGGTTTCGTATACTTTTTGAGGAGCACCACCTTTTGCCTGGGGCTCTGTGGATGTTGTTGTCTTTCTAATAACTTGGGGACTATCGGTAATAGTTACTTCCTCCTGAGCATTTGGTTGAATCATTAAATTTGTACCTTCTTAATTACTGTTTCTTTGGGTAGATACGCGACAAGAGCTAACTCTACGAGAACTGTTAGGGTTATATCTTCTATGACTGCTTGTGCTTTGGCATGTTTTAGTAAATTTGGATTGAGAAAAAGGGTAACTCGTTGCTTATCAGTAGTTGTCATACTTAATATACTACGACTAGTTGTAGTACTTGTCAAGGTATCATTATGGTTGTGCACAATGCTCTCGAATTTCCCTCCCTGCATTTGTAGATCCGTGGCGTTGCATAATTACGTGACCCCAAGCTTTATATTCTTCTGGATCAATATCTGGATCGATAGGACAACGACGTGTGGTTTCTGCAGCTCTAGGGAAAAGAAGACATGTCCTTGGACAAGGTAATGAAGGGTCTCGCAAGCAACGTTCCGGTTGCATAAAAGTAGTATAGCAAAAGATGCTGTAGTCAAAAAATATGCTACGAGGTAAAGCCTAGAAGTCTTTAATAACTATCTTTTTCATTTGCATCATATGAGCAAAGGAGTCTGGGCGTTTCATGAGCTCTCCCATATTTTCTGGGACAATTTGCCAACTAAGACCATATTTATCTTTGCACCATCCACACTGCTCGGATGCTGGGACACTGGAGAATTTGCCCCAATAATAATCTATCTCCTCCTGATCTTTACACGGGACTGAAAAAGATACAGACTCGTTGAATTTAAATTCTGGTCCTGCATTTATGGCAACAAATTTATTACCCATAAGGGAAAATTCTATAGTGAGTACCTTACCAGCCATGTCTTTTTGAAAATCAGCTAAGCCTTCTTTGGGGTAATATTCTGTTGAAATAATTTTACTCTCGGGGAAAACCGACACATAAAAACCTACTGCTTCCTTCGCATTGCCATCAAACCAAAGATTGGGAGTAATGTCTTTTGCCATATTTTTATACTAACAAAAAATAAAATGCTAATCTAGGAGAAATTTGTAGCTCTCCGGAGTATGAATGCGAGAAGGGTTTAGTGCTCGTTATCTAAACGCCCATCTCCTCCTTGATCTATTGGTAATCCATGAGTAACAAATTGACCATTTTGATTCCTTACTCTTCTTGTATCCATAATCCATTCTGTCCTGTAACCACCACTAGCCGCACGCACTTGAAATTGAACAAGTGGCTCATCATGGTCTTTATACTCTATAACTGCTCCGCGCTCAATTGCTACATGGTGAGCGCTAGCTAGATGTTTTAATACTAATTCATTTCGTACCATAACAATTTTTTTACTTACCCATTTCGGATTTAAAACAATGTTCGAAAGACTATTTTATTCACTAGGAGAAAATTCTATTATCCATTCAATGCCATATTTATCTCGAAACATGCCCGCATAGGAGCCCCATGGACTATCTCCCATAGGTCCTTCTACTTCTCCTCCAGCTGAGAGACCATTGAATAATCTGTCAGCCTCTTCTTTACTTTCCGCATGTACCAAAATTTTGCTTCTATTTTCATGTTCATTAACTTTCCCCAAAACTTCCGGGACATCATTGGCTACCAACAGTGTGTTGCTACCAATAGGTAGAGCAATATACATTATTTTTTCTTCCTCTTTTTCTGCCACAGGAAATTCAGCGGTCGCGATATCTTTGAAATGCACCACCTTTACAAACTCTCCACCAAAAACAGATTTATAAAAAGCAAATGCTTCCTCTGCATTGCCATTGAAGTTAATCCAGGTATTTAATGTAGCCATACAGTAATAGTAGCAAATTAAAGTAGGTAGATAAAGTGATTTTAATTATTTATTTCTTCTATAACCTCATCAATAGAGTCTCTTAATTCTACCGATGGATGGAAAAAACAGAAGTTTTGATCGATATATTTCCCCACAACATAAATCTTGGGCTTTGCAAAACATAAGAAAGACATGATTGCCGCTCCCAGCTCTGTTGAAGATCCTGTTCCAGGCTGAGTTCCTAATATAAGAATAAAGACCTCACTATTTCGTACTCCATCTATGTCTTCTATTGCATAATCTTTTGCAGTATCTAGATTTTGACTGTATGGTTTAATATCTTTGTGGACTGTCCAATCTGCGATAATTTCATGTTTTGCAGTACGCAATTTTTTATAGGTATCTAAAACTACTTTTTTATCAGAAAAGGGAGCAGCAACGTAGACTTTCAATCGATTAAATTCCTCTTTCTTAGATATTCAAAGATAATTCTATCAACGGGGGAAAGAAGGTTTGAGTTAATAGTTGATGTAAGCCATGTCATTTCTTCGATTTCTGATGAAGGCTTTAACTCTCCTGTATATTCTCCCATGTAACAAGTCATCTGAACAAAAAGTCCTTCTGGTTTTCCATGTGCTTGAGCTTTAAAGGTATCGAGGTATTTTATTGTTGCTGGAAGTAAGTCGACGGTTAACTCCTCTTTCACTTCACGAATGAGTGCTTGTTGATCAGTCTCATCTTTCTCTCTTTTTCCACCCGGAATATACCAAGTATCTTTTCCTTTAGATCTGGTTGAAAGAATTTTTCTGTCTTTTATATAAATCCACGCGAGTTTATCAATAAGATCCATAGAAATAATAGTAACAGATCAAAGACTAAATTCTAGTAAAGTCTTCTTTAGTAATGTGAAGCCAGAGATATTATCTCCTCGTAGCTTTGCTTTTTGCTCTGAATAATCATTGGAATATCAGGGAAAATTGATTCTAATGTTTGTAATTCATTAATATCCGCCCACAAGAGATTTTGTCCTTGTATCTTTTTTACTCTTGGCCCTGAAAGGTTAACTGTATAAATATAGAGAAACTTATTTTCTATGATTGCGCCTTTTTTATCTTTATCTATCTTATGCTTTATATGAGAAAATGTGGGAACAAGAGATAAACTGGTTTTTTCTTTAAAAATCCTTTCTGCTGCATCTTGAGTAGTTTCTTCCCACTGCACTTTGCCTGACAATAAATCATATATCCCAAAGAAAGGTTCTTTTTGCCTCTTTTGCAATAGAAATTTTGTAACACCCTCTATTTTTGCTTTACAAACAACTAATACTACTATTTTATATTGGTCAAAAAGAAGTTGTGATCCAGTCGCTAATGTATTAATCATTTTCTTTCCATCTTGCGTAAGACTATATTTCCCATCCCCATTTTTTTCTATCAAACCATACTCTAACAATCGAGTAAGGTGGAAATTGAAATGGTCTGTAGTTATCTTTGTTGTATTTAAATCTGTATATCGTGCATGGGGATGCCAGGTTAGATAGGTGATGATATTAACCTGAATTGGATGAATCTTGAAGAGACTTTTCATGCGGCTATTATAGCAAGATGTTATTCTTCTGTCCCATATACTACTCTTTGAGGGAACTAAGCTCCGCTTAATGGAAAATACGAGAACTTATTATACAAACCAAATTCTATCGTACTAAGTCCTCAATGTAATTCATATCCATTGCGTTTATTGCCATCTCTGCCAATCTCACTGCCAAATAGCTTCCAATAAAAGCATGTGATTGTTCTAATGACTTTATTATTATTCCAATTTGCAAACTCTCCTTGTTAAGGTTGAACTTTTGAAAAGCAGATTTCATGACCTTCCGTTGTATTGGATAATTCCCCCACATATGAACAAAAAAGAAAGCGAGATGATTTTCAAGATAATTTATTAATGCATTTCTTTGTCCAGGGAAATTTTGAACTACGCCGTTGTTATTAACTTGCAACTCATAATCTAATCTGCCTTCCCAATCAATGACAAGAAGTTTTCCTGTGGGTAAATCGATAAAGTTTCTTGGATAAAAATCTCCATTTGTAAATATTGTTAGTGAGTTTTGGAAGGCTATTGTATTATCAATAACTGATTGAAGCTTTTGAACTTGTGATTGAGTAAGAATACCATGTTGAGTAAGGCTTTGTGCCTTGTGAGGAAAATTCAGACTCTTCCAATTGGTGAAATTGAAAGTGGGAAGACTAAAAGAGATTAATTGAGTTGTGTCTATTTTTGCAAAATCTTCTAGTATTTCTACGACTTTATCTGCCAACGATATATCAATTGCCCTTCCACCATAACCCTCTGGTGTTCCTTCATTCCACGTATCGTTAAATCGTACGCCTTCATAGTAGTTAAGAAAAATTATTTTTCTTCTTTTCCCATTAAGCGTTTTCGTAACAACCTTGCTGTGTTTTGGTAACTCCAATCGCCCAAACTGTAAGTTCATCCTCTCAATTACAGGGAAAACGTCAACATATACTTGTTCTTCGGTACCTCGGGACTCTTTCATTAGAAACTTCTCACCTGAACTATTGGCACAAACCAGATTTTCTCCATTTACCTCCAATGCTGTAAGGTTTTCTGCTTTTAACAATTCAAAAATTTCAGGGATTTGTTGAAAATTCATATTGTTCGTATGCAGTATATGTCAATTTTCTTTTCGCAACGCGCTCCAATTAGAAGACTCTTTGACTAAAAATTCTATCTTGCTCCGCGACTAGGATTCGAACCTAGAACCTTGAAGTTACTCTTTGGACTATCTCATCACCATACCAATTTGGTTTAGGTGGTGGGCGCTAATTGGTGTACTCACCTAGTCTCTGCACCTTCCTCGCCGTAGCGAAGCTTGGCTCAGGGTTGTTGATACGTTCCCTGAATTCACCCACTTCTCACTCCCGGGTTTCCCCGAAAGGCTGCTAACACAGCTTCCTGCTCTACCATTGAGCTATCGCGGATCATTTATTCCTTCTAGCTTCGCCAGCTGGCGGACTATCGCGGAATATCAGACCATTTTATCATTTCAGGACTTCAAAATCTAGACAGGCCACCCTTCTGATATAATCTCTTTTATGACAGGTCAAGTTCCTCGTGTTGGCATAGGCGTAATCATACGACATAAAGGAAAAGTTCTTCTAGGTAAGCGGAAGGGCTCTCATGGAGAAGGAGATTGGGCATTTCCAGGAGGGCACTTAGAGTTTGGGGAGACAATAGAAGATTGTGTAAAAAGAGAAGTAGCAGAAGAGACTTCTCTTCATGTTAAGAATATTCATTTTGGAGCAGTAACTAACGACATTTTTAAGAAAGAGAAAAAGCATTATATTACGATTTTTATGGTTTGTGATTATGCAAATGGAAAGGTCAAAACCATGGAACCACATAAATGTGAAAAATGGGAATGGTTTTCTTGGGAGACACTACCTTCTCCTTTATTTATTCCTTTTCAAAACCTTCTAAAACAAAAGTTTCATCCTTTCCTTTGACAAAAGGTGTATACTACTAGTATGTTATCTGACTTTCCTATTGCCCCAACAATTCCTGTAACCGATTTAGAAAGAGCGAAGAAATTCTATACTGAAGTACTTGGTCTCACAGTAGATAAAGAAAATCCAGGAGGTATTTCTTTTAATACAGGAGGGGATACTAAATTATATATTTACAAAAGAGGTCCATCCAAAGCAGACCACACGCTTGCAAGCTTTGTAGTAAAAGATGTAGAAGCAGAAGTAGATGCACTAACAAAAAAGGGCGTTGTCTTTGAGCAATACGATTTTCCAGGACTTAAGACCAATGAAAAAGGAATTGCAGTACTTGCAGAAGAAGGAGAAAAAGGTGCATGGCTTAAAGACCCAGATGGAAATATCCTCGCAATTGGAGAAGAAATTTAGGCCCATCCAGATTTGTCAATTGCATCAAGTACTTTGTTAAAAGTTGCCCGTACCATATTCCGTATTCTATGTTTTGGTTTTCCTAGTCCTGCATGTTTAAATGCTCTCCTAATTCGTCTCTGACCTTCGGCATCATCCTTCCAATGATATAGAGTCTCTGGATCTTCATGTGGTGGTATAGATGATGACGATTCTTCTCCGTCCTTCATATAATTAGATTATACTATTATTTTCCTGGAGCTGATGGAGTCTGGGGTTTGGTAAAAGCTCTTTACTGTCCCCAACTCATTCTATCAATCTCTACCCCTGCAGCATCTTTAAGAATGACACTGTCTTTAAAATCATCTAATCCATTACCAAAGGTATGGCCTGTTTCAATAATATCTACTTCGGGTTTATGGAAAAAGCTGTGATCTTTTGTAACCACCACAAATCCTTTTGCAGCTATAAATTTATTTGCATGAATAATAACAACATTTCCTGAATTATTTGTAAGAGTCCAGTCCTTTAAATCAACATCGTTGTCTGTTGGATTATATAACTCTACCCATTCATCTCCTACATAAGAGATATTACTAATGACGATGTGTGAGCTTGGAATATCTACAGTGAATTGATTGTGGGTTAATGTTGCAGCATCTGACACTAATGCAAAAGATGAGGGGAAAAATAAAAAACTGCTTCCTATCAGTACCAAAAAAAGAAGTGTCTGGGTAGGATTTGCTGTTTTTTGATTATTTTTAAGTAATCCAAAAATTGTCAGTATTTCGTTATAGATAAGCAGTAATGCTGGCAAGGCAACAAGAAGCATAAGACCTATGCTTGTTTTGGCAAAAGCAAAAATATATCCAAGACATGGGATAGTGAAAAATTCTTTTCCAATCACTCCTCCTCCGGCAACAATCCACGGGTCTACATTTTTATTCGCATCGCCTTTTGTCTGAAATGTTGTTAAACTTCCTTTTTTGAGAATGCGATATATTCGATGGGTAATTGATTCATGGACATTATCTGGACGAATAAAAGTAATAATGTCATTTTGTTTTAGAAGACTTGGGTACATTGTATGGACAACAGCAAGAGATCCCGTACTTATTGTTGGCTCCATTGACCCAGAGGTAATGATAAATGCTTGCATGCCACCAATTTTATATGACAACAAAATCAAGACTGCGACAACAATAATAAGACATGTTGTTGTAAAAAAAGTGATAAATTTTTTCATGGACATACTGCAGGGCTGAAAGATGTATCAGCCCTGCAAATTATATAAGGACTATGGCGTTTGTGTCCCAGTGAAGACAAAATCAAAACTAATAGATCCTGTTGTTGTGACACTCCCCGAAAGACTAACATCCATTTTGTACCGTTGTTTTGCACCGTGTGCAATTGTACTACCAAGACTTAAGACAGACTCCCAATCGCTGAGTGTCCCTATTACAGGGGACCCGGTATTTGTTAGCCCATCATTGGATACTGGTGTTAGTGTTACTGTTACATCTGCAGGCGCAATCGCTCCGCTTACGCTTGCTGCTTGTGCAGCAATTAAGAAATCAACAGCGTCGCTGGTATTTTTTAACCACACAGTCTGACTAACCGTTGCACCAGGAAGAATATTTCCTGTAAATCCAGCTATTGATACATCGGTAAATGCTGTTGGAGCACTTGATGTGCTTTTTGAAATTTGTAAATCAACAGTGCCAGTACTAAATGTGTTTGCTGCGAGAGTAACTTGTGATGAAAATGCAGCTCTGGACGCAGCAAAGGCAGTTGCACTCAAAACACTTATCAAGACTAGACTTAGAATAATTTTAAATTTCATGTAAACCACCTCCTTTCATCACCTGAAATCTTGCTTAAAGAATAATGAAATTTTTGGCATTACATTGACTGTATGGGAGTAGGTAAATTGCTGTCAATCAATCAGACATATGCATATACCATCGATATAGCACAGTAAATTTTTCACGTTTTTCTAACCTACATTCCACGGATATTTATAGAAAAAGGGGGGAATTATTTAGGCCAGGTAATCTCGGAGCTTGTTACCACGTGAAGGGTGTCTTAATTTTCGTAATGCTTTTGCCTCTATTTGTCTAATACGCTCTCTGGTAACTCGAAACATTTTTCCAACTTCTTCTAATGTTTTTGGTCGTCCATCTTCGAGGCCAAAGCGTTGTTTGAGTACTTCTCTTTCTCTTTCTGAAAGACTTTCCAAAACTTGGGCAACTTGCTCTTTTAAGAGTTCACGAGATGCTGCGTCAAAAAGAGTTGGAGTTGTGGTGTCGTGAATAAAGTCTCCAAGTCGACTATCTTCTTCGTCTCCAACTGGAGATTCCAACGATGCTGGCTCTTGAGAAATTTTAATTATTTCCAAAGCTTTTTCTGGGTCTATACCCAAATTCTTTGCAACTTCTTCTGGTGTAGGCTCTCGTCCCAATTCCTGCATTAATTTTCTAGAGGCCCGTAAAAATCTATTAATATTTTCCACCATATGCACAGGAATACGAATGGTACGTGCCTGGTCTGCAATAGCACGGGTTATACTTTGTCGAATCCACCAGGTAGCATAGGTACTAAATTTATAGCCTCTTCTCCAGTCATATTTTTCTACTGCTCTAATAAGACCCTGATTTCCTTCTTGGATAAGGTCCAAAAGTGTTAAACCCCTTCCAACATATTTCTTAGCGATTGAGACTACCAATCGAAGGTTGGAGGTAATAAGTTTTTGTTTTGCTTCTTTACTGCCTTTTTCTACTTTTTTTGCTAAATCAATTTCTTGGTCAAAGGTGAGAAGGGGAATTCTTCCAATTTCTTTAAGATACATGCGTACTGGATCTGAGACTGTGCCTTCGGTAAGGACAGTGAGTGCTTCCAGCTCTTTTTCTAAGTCTTCTATTGGCTTTGTATTGTCTTTTTCTTCATCTACATTCTCAAAGACATCGATGTCCATGCGCATGAGCTTGTCATAGAGCTCGTCCAACTCTTCTACATGCTCTTCTGGCTTGCTAAAAATAGCTAAAATCTCATCTTGAGTGATGTATCCTCTTTTTTTTGCTGATGTAGTAATGTCTCCTAGAAGCGTGAGGGCTTTTTGTGCTTTCATCGTCGACCTATTATAGCAGATTTAGCCAAGAATCGCTATTTTGTCAGTTGGGAGGTAAGCCTTGTAAATTCTTCCTGCAATGCTGCCAATTCCTCTTGTGTCCCATTTTTCTCTTTTTCTGCTATTTCCTGCGTAATTTTTTTCATTTTTTCTTTAAGAAACAGCTTTGTCAGCTCTGCGGTTGTTTTTTGTACTTCTTCTTGCCATTCTCCTTCTGCACCAAGTGTGGGCAAGGGAAGAAGAAAGCATGTGTCAAAACTTTGCAGCAACTCCTGTGGCATACCGCTCAAAGAGTCTTTTGCCAAATCTTGCGGATGAGATTTAATGTATGCTTCCACATGAGAAACTACCTTACCCAGAGATGGGATATGCCATACATATTCTGCGAAAAAATTCTGCAATTCTCCCAGAAGGATTGCAATGTAAGGACTTTGTACTAAAAGAGCAACGAGATATTGTTCGAGCTTTTCTTCTCGAGATGATGTGGGAAGTGTTTGTGGTGCTTCTCGCCTAACAACTTTCTCTTTCTGCAGCTTGTCCATTGTCTTGCTTAAGCTTTCTACAGACGTATTAATTGTTTTACCTAAAAGCTGTAGATAATGCTCTTTAACAATTTCATTATCTATCTGAGCCAAGAGTGGGAGTAATTCGTCGCCAATTTGTTTTTTGCCTTCCGATGTAGTCGTGCCATGTTCCTCCTTTGCTTTGTCCAATACATAATCGTATGCGCCAATGTCATTTTTAATTGCTATTTTAAATGCCACTGGATTTGCTTTAATACTTTCGTCTGCGTCTTTCCCATTTGGCACAACAATAACTGTTGTTGTAAGACCTTTTTTTTCTAAAAGCGGCAAAGATCTTTTGAGCGCTTCTTGTCCTGCATTATCTGCATCAAAGCATAATTGTACTTTCTTGCAAAACCTGGCAAGTAAATTAACCTGCTCGGGAGTAACCGCTGTGCCCTTTACTGCGACAGTATTGGTAATGCCTTCCTGAAAAGAAGAGATAACATCGAATTCTCCTTCCATAAGAAGAGCCGTCTCTTCTTTTTTTATACTTTCTTTTGCGCTATTTAATCCAAAAAAGGTAAGTCCTTTGTGATAAATAAGGGTCTCGCGAGTATTTATGTATTTGGACATTTTTTCATTTGGGTCCAACACTCGTCCAGAAAACCCAATAATATTGTTGCGATGGTCATATAAAGGAAACATAAGCCTTCCCTGGAAAAAATCAATAACGTCTCTTCCATGTCTTGTTGCAAGACCCGCATCGAAAATGTCATCCATACTGTATCCTTTTTTCTTATGTAAGTAGGTAACAAGGGA
>DASQJJ010000054.1:0-8559 GCA_035631115.1 Candidatus Eiseniibacteriota bacterium | reverse complement strand
GGGGTAGTCGACGTTTTGGGATTTACTCCATTTAATAGAAAAACAAAATTTCTTAAGCAGATTGCCCTTGTTATGGGGCAGAAAAATCAATTATGGTGGGATTTACCAGCAATGGAGACATTTCTGCTTAATAAAGAAATTTATGAAATTCCAGAAAAACAATTTACAGAAACGGTACATGATTTATCCCATCTTCTTGATGCAGAAGAGCAATTAAAGGTACAGGTAAGAAAACTTTCTCTAGGTCAGCGAATGAAAATGGAACTTATCGCATCTCTCCTTCATAATCCTAAAGTATTATTTCTTGATGAGCCAACAATTGGCCTTGATGTTGTGATGCAACAGAATTTACGTGAATTTATAAGAGAATACAACCGTAGATATAAAGCAACAATTCTTTTAACAAGTCATTATATGGGAGATGTAGAAGCATTATGCAAAAGGGTAATTATTATTAATCATGGGAAAATATTATTTGATGGACTCTTATCAGACTTGGTTAAAAAGCATGCACCATATAAATTAATTTCTGTTGTGTTAAATAACATGGTAGATCCAAGAAAATTAGAAAATATAGGAGAAATAAAGAAATTTAAGTATCCTGAGTTGGTATTAAGTGTCCCATCTGTAAATGCAAGTAAATCTGCAGGAAAAATATTAAGTCTATTGCCAGTGGAAGATGTAACAATAGAAGATCCAGATGTAGAAGATATTATTCGAGATGTATTTACCATGACATCAAATGAATTTAACAAATGAAACCAATACGGATGTTTTTACTTACCTTTCAGCGTGTTATAGAACAGCGTGGAAGAATATTTGTATGGTTTCTTGTATCTCTTATTAATCCACTTCTTCTCCTTCTTTTCTGGAGAGGTATCTCTGCTGGTCATCAATCAGTGATTACAGGATGGACTGTTTCAACAATAACCTCATACTATTTACTGCTTACTATGGCAGATTCTTTTTTAACAAGTCACATTGAAGAAGATATTTCTCGAGAGGATATTTTAAAAGGAGACTTATCAATATATCTCATGAGACCTTTTCCTTATTTTCTCATGAAGTTTATTCAAGAATTGCCGTATCGTTTATTCCAAGGAATATTTGCTGTATGTGCGGGTTTTATACTCTATTTATTTTTTGGTAGCTTTACTATTAGTAGTACCTGGTATGTATTGATATTTGCAGTATGTCTTGCAATTACAGGATTTATGATTTCATTTACTTTTAAAATGATTCTAGGACTTATTGCGCTATGGATAAAAGAACCAGATGGAATTTATCAATTTTTTATTATTGTCAATCTTGTAGTGGGGGGATATGTAGTGCCTTTATATCTTATGCCTTCATGGCTTTCATTTATCGCTTATTTTCTTCCTTTTAGTTATGTTATTTATTTTCCTGTTATCGCATTTCAAGGAAAGTTAACTGTAATAGAAATGTTTTTTACATTTGCAGGACAGCTTATTTGGTTACTTCTTTTCGTTGGTCTTTATAAATTGATTTTAAAAAATGCACTAAAAAAATTTACTGCTATTGGAATATAAGTTTGACTGATATTATGAAAAGATATTTACGGATATATCTTAGTTTTATAAAAATTAATTTTACGCTCCTTTTTACCTATCGAGCTAGTTTTTTCTTAACTATTTTGTATACGGTTTTCTGGGGAATTATTGGAATTTTTAATATGTATGTTCTGACCCTTCGAATTTCTGGTGCATATGGATGGAGTCGGAACGAACTTATCCTTCTTGCGGGAATTTACCCAATTTTTGCAGGAACCTTTTATCTTCTCTGCGCATCAAATATTGGAAGAATCCCAGATATAGTACATAGAGGAGATTTAGATCTTATTCTCACAAAGCCAATAGATTCTCAGTTTATTCTTAGTTTTCGTTTTATAGATTTTATGCAAGTTGTGCGAATATGTGTGTGTTTGGGATTTGTTATCTTTTTTGTGCATGCAGTTAGCTTTCCTTTTACTGTAATGTCAGTGATTGTATCTATGCTTCTTATGATAATTGGAATGTGTATTATCTATAGTGTTTGGTTTGGAGTTGTTACTCTTTCTGTTTGGTTTACTAATCTCTCAAATCTTAGAGATCTTCTGTATATTTTTATGGGATCGTTACGTTATCCATCAAACATGTTTTTAAATAAGACAAATTTCTTTTTTGCATTTTTTATCTTTTTTTCCCTCTCCATAACTATTCCTATAAGAGTGCTTCTCCAAAAAGCAAATTGGTGGGAAATCGGGGTACTTTTCGTTGTTGCTAGTGGGTCTATTTTGTTGTCGAGGATTTTTTGGAAATTTGCCCTTAGATTTTACACAAGTGCAAGCAGCTAAATCAGCTTCCAGTTGCTAGCTCCTAGTTAAAGATTATTACATGAAAGCTGATAACTGAGAGCTAATTTGGTGGTATAATACATGCTACATGAAAGGCAGAACGATTTTCTTCATTGTCCTTGGGATACTCACCGTATGGTTTGTATTTGTAGAGCGGGCAATTCTTACGCCTTTTGTCCTTGCAGGAATATTTGCGTATCTTCTTAATCCGATAATATCTCTTGTTACGAAAAGATTCAAAATACCACGGGTGGTAGCAATTCTTCTTATTTATGGCATACTTACAACGCTCGTTGTTGTGGGAAGTATTTTTCTTTCTTCACAAATTGGAACAGAATCGTCCGAATTGAGAAATTTTGTCACTAAATCTTTGCAAAGTACAGAAGTTCAAATAAAAAACCTTCCTGATTGGTCCCGACCTACTGCATATGATTTACTTTTTAACTTAAAAAGATCACGATTTCTAGGATTTCTTTCAGGGCAATCATTTTTTCCTCTTTTTAATCAAGTTATATCCCGAATTGTTAGCTTCCTTATTTTTCTTGTATCTGCTTTTTATTTTCTCAAAGATGGAGAAAAGTTTTTTCAAAAGGTCATTGCTTTCACATCGAGTAAATACAAGCTTGACATAGAAATACTTTTTAGAAAAATAAATGCTATTTTAAGTGGATATCTCAGAGGACAAATTTTTCTTGTACTTCTTATGTCACTTGCAACCTATATTGCACTTTTTATTCTTGGAATTCGTTTTGCATTTCTTATTGCCATTTTTTCAGGTTTTGCAGAAATAGTACCAGTTGTTGGACCAATTATTGCAGCAGGAGTTGCTATTAGTGTAGTTTTGCTTACTGGGACAATTCATTTTGGACTTAGTCCAGTACAGGGTGCAATTGCTCTTGCAATTATTTATTTTATTCTTAGGCATTTGGAGGATTATTTTGTAATTCCCTATGTGATGGGGAGGATTACTAAATTGCCATCATTCATTATTTTCTTTGCAGTTATAGCGGGAGGGCATTTGGCTGGAATCTTGGGACTTATTCTTGCCGTGCCTGTTGCAGCTGTTATTCGATTACTTCTAGAATTTTCCTTTAATCAAATAAATGAAAAAGGTTCAAGGAAGTGAGTAAGCCAGATTCTGTTTTATTTGCAATCTCTCTCAGTTGTGATATTTTCTTCACACCAGACACGTTTGACGTGTTGCCCTCGTACTTCGGTACTTCTTAAAGGTAAGTATAACGTACCAGTCGGAGGTTGCAGCAGGTAGGATTGACCGTTTCACTCTCACTCGTCTCTGTTGCTCTCAAATTCTGTTAATTCAGAATCTGTTCTTAATCCCGCATGTGAGTAAAAGATTAAGACACCAGCTATTGCTAGTCGGAGCTTACGCTCCATCCCCTCCTTTGTGCTGTCTGGACTTTCCTTCCCGCCATAGGCAGGATAGCAAATCTACCTCCTTGAACCTTTTTAATTATAGCACAAGAGATGAGAGAGTGCCAATATAGCAGAATCCTAATGAATGGTAGGCGTAGATTCGCAGAGCATTACATACTCACACGCACTACATAAAGGAGATTTACTGCATGCAAAATTACTTTTTTCTATTTCGGTAACTTTGTCTATAAGCGTATTTTCCAAATCTTCTAAGTCTTTTTTAGTAAATACCATAGATGCTTTTGTGTTATCTTCCAGAAAATACAATGTTAGCGTAATATTCTCGGGGTCCTGATGCAAGAGCGCATCTTTTACTCGGGTTGATGCTAAGGCATAAATTGCAAGCTGCATCTCATGCATTTTCTTTGCGCTACTTTTTCTTCCTGTTTTGTAGTCAATAATCTCAATACCATTTTCTGTTTTATCAATTCTGTCTATTGTCCCGCTCACAACAACTCCTGTTTTTAACTTAAAAGAAAAAGGATATTCTAGTTTTAGCGGTATGCTATTGGGATTAAATTGTGTCGTATAAAAATCTTTGAGAATATTTTTAGCATATGCGTGTTGTTCCTTCTCGTCATTCCTGTTTTCAAAACCTTCTGTAATCCATTGATTATCTAGTATGTCGTGTAAAGTAGTTAGAGAAACTTTTTCTTTTTCTATAACTTTCTTATAAAACTCATAAAGAGTTTTGTGTAAAGAAATGCCAAAGTTTTGATAGCTCGTTTTTCTGGTCGGAATATTAAAAATAACCTTTGCCTTGTAATGAAGGGGACAAATATCAAACATTTGAATATTGCTATATGTAATAGACGTAATTTTTAAAGGAGTTTTCTTTACTTTTTCTTCTCGTATATTTTTATATTCAAAAAGAGCGTCTTGAACTAGTTGTTGGGTGTTTTCTGGAAAATGAGTTGTGTGGTCGGGTAATGCTTCCGTGACAAAAGGTGATAATTTTTTGGGCCTTTTACCTTCACCATAAAAAAGTGCTGCTGTAAAAAAAAGTCTTTCTTTTGCACGGGTCATTCCAACATAAAATAGTCTTCTTTCTTCCTGAAGATGAAAATCTACGTCCTCAGAGAGATGTTCTTTGGTAAGTTGCTCGGGGATAGGTAGTTTGTCCGATCTTTCTGTAGAAGGGAAGCGTTGGCTTACTAAATTTACCAAAAAAACAGCTCTAAATTCCAGTCCCTTAACTCCATGTATTGTTGCCACATTAACTGCATTTTCTTGTCCCGATGATTCTGTGCTTTTAACATTATCTCCCATTTGTAAAAGAAGTCTTAGCCACGCTGCAAGAGTATAGATATTTGCATCGATTCTATCTGACTCGAAGTACTTTATTCTTTCAAAAAATTTAGTAGTATTAAGAACTCTTTTTTCTTCCTCTGTGCTCATAACATTTTTAATATTTAATGTGTCAAGTAATTTTGTCTCTACGAGAAAGTCATACAAAATATTCCATCCATGTTGTTTTTTACTTGCTTCTAAATGCTTAATAACCATTGCTGAAAAATTGGCAAGACTTTCTTTTGCTTTCTCAGAAATAGATACATCATCTGTATGTTGAATTGTTTCAAAAAGAGTTTTATCATTTTTACGCGCCCAAGTGGTAAGAAGATGTAATTCCATTCCTGAGATAGCAAAAACATCCATAGAAAGAATTCGGAAAAGCGAAACAGAATCGGTAATATCTGAAAGGAATAAAATATAAGCAATAAGGTCTTTTATTTCTTCTTGTTGGAATAAATATTCTGGACCAAGAAGTTGATGAGGAATTTTTTTCCGGGCTAAGCTTGCAACAATAGGCAAAGCATGGTTGTTGGCACGTACCAAGATAGCAATGTCTTTATAGGTATATCCATCAAGTACTAATTCTTCAATTTTTTTCGTAATTGCGTCTGCTTCTGCAATAACAGATGTTTCATGAATAACTTCAATGTTATGATTGTTATCTGGGATTGCGCTTTTTAGTTTTTTATCTATATGCTCAATAATCTCCAACCTATTGGGATTATTGTGTTGAATAAGTCGGTATGCGCTGTCTAGTACTGCCTGAGTGGAGCGATAGTTTTGTGTTAAGGAAATAGTTGTTGCCCCGGGAAACTTTTTCTTGAATTGCAAAACGTTAGAAACAGCAGCGCCACGAAATCGATAAATAGATTGATCATCGTCTGCAACCACGGTAAGATTTTTACTCTCTCCAGCTAAAAGGAGGGCTAATTCGTTTTGCGCAAAATTTGTATCCTGAAATTCGTCAACAAGAATGTACATAAATGTATCTTGATATTTTTTAAGAATGCTTTTTCTTGTCCGGAAGAGATGGAGTGTATGCGATATTAAATCTGAAAAATCCATAAAGGAATTATCTACTTTCAGTTGTTCATACTTTGTGTAGGCAAATGATAATTCTTTGTACATATCTTTTTCTTCTGATTCGTCTTGTTTTTGGACCCATACTTGGTAATCAACAGGAGTTATATCCTCATCCTTGAGTCGGGAGAAATGAGTAAGAAGATCATCAAGAAATTTTACTGGGTTACTTCGCGGCCGTAAAATTTTTAATTTTAAATCGTATAAATGGTTTTGTAAAAGAAGAAGAGATTCCGCTTTAGAAATAAGTTTGTATTCTGTATTAAGCCCTATCATGTGAGCTTCGTCTCTAAGAATTCTATCGCAAAATGAATGAAAGGTATGTATCCACAAATCGGTATATCCATAGGGAAGCAAGATATCAACTCTTTCTTGCATTTCAAATGCCGCTTTTTCGGTAAAAGTAAGAGCCAAAATTTGAGAAGAAGGGACATTTTTATTAACAATAAGATGTTCTATTCTTTTTGTAACAACAGTTGTTTTTCCTGTTCCTGCACCAGCAACAATCAGGAGTGGTCCTGTGCCATGTTTTACAGCTTTTTTCTGTTGTGGATTAAGAATTGATTCTACCATGAGAAATTATTTTACAACGAGGGTACCTTTTTGCAAAGGGTTTTTATTATTGTAATAATGATACCGTCCTGCAGTGGAGAAGATAAGAGAAACTGATGAGTTTTGTCCAAAGTCTCCGAGATTGAGTTGTGTATATGTATCTTGTGGGTCGGATGTAATATTTGCAGTATTACCAGATTTATTTACCCAGGTTATTTTTGTACCAGGTGCAATCATAATAACATCTGGAACAAATCCATTCGGTGTAACAGTAATGAGGATTTCAACAGGAATAGCATTTTGGGCCATAGGCCCATCAGCCTTTGGCTGAGATTGTGTAGAAGGTGTTGTAACAGGTGGATGAGCAACATTTTGCATCATGGTAAAAATACTAAAATTTGCTCCCCTTGCCCACCAGCTAAGAAGCAGTACCGCAATTAAAAGTATCGCCACAAGAATAAGCTTTCTCATTACCCTGAGCATACGTGGTTTGTGGGTAAAATGCAACGGACTTGATCCGGGAGCAACGAACTGCTACCCTTTGTCTATGCAAGATACCATTTCTGTTAGCTTTCTTGGAAAAGAAAAAATAGCAAAAGACACATGGCGTTTTCTTTTTCAAAAAGATGCGAATTTTATGTACCAAGCAGGGCAATATGTCAGTGTTTTTTTAGGAGAGGATACAAGAGACTTTACTATTGCCTCTTCTCCTTTAGAGAAAGATAAATTTTTTCTTGTTACAAAGAATGGGAAAAGTGCCTTTAAGAAAAATCTTTTTGCATTATCTGCTGGAAGTAAGGTTGCCATGAAATCTCCTACAGGGGGATTTATTTTACGTGAAGAGAATACAACACCATTAGTTTTTTTGTCTGGTGGAATAGGGATTACTGCGTTTCATAGCATGATTACCTATGCACATGCAAAGGGTCTTACATTTCCCATAACTCTTATTGCATCATTTTCCAAAAGGGAATATATGATTTTTCAAGAAGAGCTGGAAAAAATAGATGCAGAAAACCCATTAATAAAGATAATCTATACACTTTCTCAAGATAATTGGGAAAGTGAGAAGGGAAGAATTTCGGATGCCCATATTAAAAAATATGTGAGAGACATGCACAACAAAATATATATGATAACAGGAGGAGAAAAAATGGTAGAAAATACAGAAGAGCTTTTATTGTCTATGGGAATTGATTCATCGAAAATTAGAATCGATATTTTTACCGGATACTAATCAAGATTCAAGATTCAAGATTCAAGTTCTTTGTTAGATTCTGTAAGGTGTTTGGTTGATGAAAGCTTGTTGCCCAAGGTTGCAAAGCCTTTAGTAACTTGCATATATTGCCCAGACGCATTGGTTAAATGTTTGCCTAATGTATCCAAAGATTCACTTACTTTTCCATGATCAATTTGCAAACTCCTTAGGAGTGCAAAGACTTCTTTTGTCCTACTTTCTATTTTTTTACCCTCAAAGGATAAGAGAATTGTTTGCAAATGCGCATACAGAGTACTTGGGGAGACAACATACACCCGGGATTTCCGTGCATACTCGATAATATCCTCCATATTTACTATCTCGTAAAAGACAGACTCACTAGGTACATACATAAGCGCAAAATCCATTGTTCCTTCATCAGGTAGAATATATTTTCCTGCAATGGCATCGATATGCTTTTTAATGTCTCTTCCAAATTCTTTTTTATATTGCAATTTTTCTGTCTCGTCTTTTGACTTAGTGTATCTCTGAAAGTTTTCCATAGGGAATTTAGAGTCTATTGGTAATATTCCCGCATCTGTTTGTATTGCTGCATCAACTTTCTCTCCACTTTTAAATGCGTATTGCA
>DASQJJ010000053.1:0-3930 GCA_035631115.1 Candidatus Eiseniibacteriota bacterium | reverse complement strand
TGCAAATCATTTAGTAAGTTTTGGGACAATGGGAAGTGGACAACCAGGATCTTCAGTGTATAAGGCTATCCATGCTTTGCCAACTATAAATGTGTTGGAATATCATGACTATAACACAGAAACAGTTGCTTTTCCTGCCTCGCTTTCTAGACGCTTTAATGATTCCATTGCACTTAACAAGCCACTTATTGTTGGAGAATCAGGAATAAGCTTGTCAAAATATACAGCCATACAGCGAGCAACATATTTTGACAATAAAATGAATGCGTACTTTAGTCATGGAGGGACGTCTTATCTCCTGTGGTCATACAGAGATGCTAATTTAAAAGATACGGGTTATAGCTTTACTTTTACCGACCCACTTGCTTCTGTTGTTAAGAAGTATGCGACATCTCCCATACCCCTAGTGCTTGGAACCCCAACAGTGCAAAGCAAAATAAAAATCTCTCGTGAGGTCTGTAAAATGCATCTATCATGCTATTTCAAAGTTATCTCAGCAATCATTCACCACTAAGTAAAATATGTCTTACAAGACTTTTACAAAAATAGAGTTGAATTATCGCATTGTCATCGTACAATTTTTCTCAACTCTATAAAAGAGGAGGTGAATATATGAAAAAATTTATACGTAGTACACTGAGTATTGTATTGGGATTATCTCTTACAACTGGTGTAGCTTTTGCAGATAGCTCAAGTAGTGCAATAGGAAATGGCCAATGGCCAGGATCTGGCATGGATATTGCTGGATATTGTGCTTACATGGGCATGGGACCAGACGCAAGTGTAATTACTGGCACACAGGACTGGGCATGTTCTAATAATGGAACAGGACCAGCAGTGAAATTACATAAAGTTTGTCAGTGGGAAAATCCTGGACTTAATTCTGTAAAAGAAGAGGTGAGTGGAAATCCATATACGTGGAATTGTTTCAAGTAACAAGAGGAAGACTTATTTGTTTTCTTTGGCGAAGGATATTCCCCCAAGGGATAATACTATCAAGCCAGCAACTAACATAAGTGTCATAACACTGTTTTCGAATGTACCTGTTCCTGCCATTGTAGATGCGCCTAAAACAGCTTGGATTGGGCCTGCGGATGTTGCGCCTGCTTGATTTCCACTACAATCATGTGTTGCACAACCAAGTCCATCTCCAGAGTCATTACTTGTAGATCCACCATTGTTAGAAGGTGCATTTGTTGGCATTGCTGTTGGTGTTGCAATAGGTGCTCCACAAGCATTATTTGCACATGGATCTATTACAGGTGAAGGACTAGGGGTAACTGCTGATGGGATATTATTATTGCACCAATCGTCTGCAACTCCGCCTTTATTGTCTGGCAATGCATTATGGAGTGGTCCATTATAAAGGAAATCTCCATTATCTAAATGGGATTGTAATTCATTCGCATTAATACTTTGTGCAACAAATGGATTTGTTTGAGATCCTGTAAGATGACACACATTTACTTTATCGTTATTTGCAGAAACAACAGAGAGAAATGTCCCTGATAAAAGGACAAGACCTGCGAAGACAAAAATAGATTTCTTAACAATATTCATAAAAATAAGCTTTTTTTAGAAAGCTATAACCGATAGTATATCACTATTGGACTAAATGTCAAGGGGGTAAAATGAATCTAAATTTCATTTAGTCTGCAATAACAAGGTAATTTATCAGATATTACCATTAATGAATGATGTAATTACCTATCAAATAACTATATATAGTATATATATCTTGTTTTTATCAATTTTTATTAATTGTATCTTATAGCTATTTTGTGTTTATTATTTTTTCTGAATTAGGTCTTTCATTTTACCTTAATACTATGCTATAATCTCCAAGCAATCGCCGGTTCTTTTCTGCCCCAAGGAAACGAAAGGGAAGTTCTATTCTGCCCCATAGTTGATTTTCTGCGGGAAATTGCAAATACACATGAAGCACATAACCATTGTCGTGCCTGTGTGGAATGAAGAAAAAAACATTCCAACACTGGTTAACCGTATTTATTCGGCTTTTCAAAAGGTCGATTTCTCCTATGATATTCTCTTTGTCGACGATCACTCCACAGACAAAACAACCACTGCTATTACTAATGTACAAAAGAAATTTCCTGTCTCTCTTCTTATAAAGGAAGGAGAAAAAGGAAAAGCATTTTCGTTGTGTGAGGGGATACGAAAAGCAGAAGGAGACATTGTTGCTATTCTTGATGCAGACCTTCAGTACCCTCCAGAGGCTATCCCCGAAATGGCATCTCTCTTAAATAACCATGTCGATATTGTTGTTGCCAATAGAATTAAGCAAAAGACATCTTTTGCAAGACAATTTATAAGTACATCATTTAAAAAGTTTTTTGGAAATTTTCTTTTTGGTCTTAATCACGATATTCAAGCAGGTCTTAAGGTATTTAAAAGAGATATCTGCCAGCACATAGAATACCACCCCTCATCTGGATGGACATTTGATTTGGAATTTCTACTCCGAGCGTCACAAGCTGGGTTTGGTATAGAAAATTACGATGTTGAATTCTCCGAAAGAGCATATGGTAAATCAAAAGTGTCATATGTGAAGACAAGTCTAGAAATTGGACTGAATGCACTCGCACTTAAGACAAGACCACTGCAACCTGCAATACTTCGTCCTGTAGACAAAACATCTATGCGAGGCGCGGGAATAGGATTTAAAAAGAAAAAATACATCACTCATTCAACACTTAGCCATACGCAATCTGCACTCACAACCATTACCACACCGCAACGCATATTTATTTTCCTTCTTCTTCTTGCTTCTCTAACTGCACTCTCTCTGAGACCACTTCCCACTCTTCAAGTATTCATTGGTATTTTAAGTACTGTGTATTTTATTGACACTATTTTTAATTTTTTCTTAGTTATGAAAAGTCTTCATGTTCCGCAGGAAATTACCTCGACAGAAGAAGAGATACGCAAAATAGATACCAGACAACTTCCAATATATTCTATTCTGTGTCCTTTATATAAAGAGGCGCACGTTATTCCACAATTTTTAGAATCCATTGAAAAGCTTGATTATCCCAAAAATAAATTAGATATCCTTCTTCTTTTGGAAGAAGATGATGCAGACTCTATTGCCAAAGTAGAAAGAATGTATTTACCCTCATACGTTAGGTCTATTGTGGTCCCACATTCTATGCCCAAAACCAAGCCAAAAGCATGCAATTATGGTCTGTCTTTTGCAAAAGGGGAATACTTAGTTATTTACGATGCAGAAGATGCCCCAGATCCACTGCAGTTAAAAAAAGCATTCTTAGGATTTCAAAAAGTAGGAGAAAAAGTGCTGTGTCTTCAGGCAAAATTAAATTACTACAACCCTCATCAAAATCTTCTTACACGGTTTTTTACTGCAGAGTATTCTTTGTGGTTTGACGTGACACTCACTGGTCTTCAGGCAGCAGGGACAAGTATTCCACTTGGTGGCACAAGTAATCATTTCCGCACTAAAGATTTACTTACTCTGCAAGGATGGGATCCATTTAACGTTACAGAGGATGCAGATTTGGGAATTCGACTTTTTAAAAGAGGATACAAGACAGCAATTATTGACTCCGTTACTCTAGAAGAGGCAAATAGTAATGTCTTCAACTGGATACGTCAAAGAAGCAGATGGATTAAGGGGTATATGCAGACCTATCTCGTACACACAAGACAAAATTTTGGATTAACACATCGTAATTTTTGGCATAGTCTTCTTTTCCACTTAACAATTGGTGGAAAAATTGCCTTTATTCTTATCAATCCATTCTTATGGCTTGCTACTATTTCGTATTTTGTCCTCTACCGATTTGTTGGACCAACAATAGAAACACTCTATCCAAGTTATGTCTTTTATATGGCACTTATTTCTCTTGTCTTTGGGAATTTTATGTTTGTGTATTACTACATGATTGGGTG
>DASQJJ010000052.1:0-8792 GCA_035631115.1 Candidatus Eiseniibacteriota bacterium | reverse complement strand
ACCCAGCAGTCGGCATATACGCTACACAATACCAACAATTCTGCCAATAAAGCATCATTATTCTTGACATTATCCTCATATATTAGTTATTCTTAAATAACTTCCAAGTACTAAAGGGGTGGCGCGAGTGGGGGACCCACGAAACCTTTCTGCAGTGAATGAAATGAACGAAGCAGGTTTTGGGGGTGACGAGTCGACAGGACCCCGACAATTTCTATGAATCCAGAACAAAAGCAACTTATTAGCCAAAAAATTTCCCAATCATTTCTTTTTGTGTGGGGAGTTTTATTTATTGTCTTTCCTGTTGCAGTTGCAACTCTTACCACCGACCCATTTGTCCTTCCCAAACAAATACTCTTAGGAGCTCTTACACTTCTTTCTTTTGTTGCCCTTGGTGCAAAAATGTTACTGGACGGACAAGTACGAATTAAAAGGACACCTCTAGATGTCCCCGTACTTTTATTTGGTACTGCACTTCTTTTGTCTGCAATTTTTTCTGTTAACCGAGCAGATAGTCTTACCTCTGTTGTTACAGTTATTTTTGCACTACTCTCTTATTTTGCCATTACCAATGGTGTTGCATCTAAAAATGCAGCACTCTTTTTGGTAAGCTCGCTTCTCGCAGGGGGCGTATTGGCAACTCTTGTTGCTATTCTAGCGCACTTTAAAATCTATCTTCTCCCCTTTGCCAGCACACACGTAGTAACCTTTAACACATTTGGATCGTATTTTGACCTTGCATTATATACTGCAGTACTTCTTCCTTTAGTACTGCATTTTTGCCTTCCCCTTCTCAAGCAGCAAGTAAATGCACGAGTTGGTGTCTTTGCAGTTGCAGGACTTGTCCTTATTGCGGGACTTATTTTGTCTGTAAGCGTACTATTTACCACACAAAAAGCTCTTCTTCTTCCCTTTGATACAGGATTTCAGACAGCATTTGCAGCAATTTCCCAGGATTCAGGAAGACTTTTGCAAGGATTTTTCTTTGGCTCAGGATTTGGCAATTTTACCAGTGTTTTTACCAGATTCCATGGTGCCTCTCTTAATGCCAATCAGCAGTTGTGGTTTCTCACCTTTTCCAATTCATCTAGCTTTGTCTTAGAATTACTGGCAACAACCGGCTTAGTAGGTATTCTTGCATACTTATTCCTTCTTTTTAAATCCCTTCTTCCTATTGGCAAAAGATATACCAATCCTTTTTACCTTTCTCTTGTTCTTCTTGCATTACTCTCGTTTCTCTTGCCATTTTCGTATGTCATGATCGCACTTTTCTTCTTTCTTCTGGCAGGATATCAGGTGTATCAGAAAGCACACAGCCCTCATGAATATTTTGAAATTGAATTAAAATTTGTTGCACTAAAAAAAGGAGTCCTTGCTTTTACTACTCTTGATGACGGGTCCAACACGAGACAAAATCATCCAACAGCTATTATTGCGTTTGTTGCATTATTAGTTGTTGTTGTAGTCTTGGGCTATTACAGCGTTATCTATGTATACGCAGATACACTTTTCCAAAGCTCTTTATCCAGCGCAAATGCGAATAATGGGACTGTTACCTACCAGCTGCAATCTCGCGCAATCACCACGTACCCATATAGAAGTGCATACTATCGTATTTTCTCACAGACAAATATTGCCTTGGCCAATTCCCTGTTGTCTCTGCAAGCAGGGCAAAATTCTTCCCCATCCGCTCAGTCTCAACAGACAGCACTCACACTTGTCCAACAGGCCATAACAACGGCACGTCAAGCAACAACACTTGCTCCACTGTCTGTTATAGAATGGCAGAATTTGTCATCGGTATACCGCACATTAATTGGTCTTGGGCAAAATGCAGATCAATTTGCTATTCAGGCAGCCCAACAAGCAGTTGTCCTAGACCCATCCAATCCACAGGAATATCTCACTCTTGGAGGACTCTATTACCAACTTGGTCAGTATGATAATGCCATCCGATTCTTCCAACAAGCAATTACCCTAAAGCAGGATTATGGCAATGCATACTACAATTTAGGTCATGCATACGAGGCAAAGGGAGATTTGCAAAATGCACTTGCACAGTACCAAATTGTTAAACAGCTTACTGCCAACGACAAGCAAAATAACGACAGAATTACAGCAGAAATTAATGCACTTCAGGCAAAAATAGGGTCTGGTGGACAACAGGCAGCTCCAACACCAACACCATCACAACAATCTGGAACACAACAGTCCCCATTATCCTTGCCACCAACAGCAGCTCCAAGTCAACCTGTACAAGGCCAAATCCCATTGGTCTCCCCAACACCAGTAAAATAATAACTCCTCCTTGACACTATAGTATGAAATATCCTTTACTTGAAGAGGATGCAAAGAAAACACCACATAAAAGCCCATAAAAAAGGACATCGAAGAAAGAAAATAAAGCTTCTTTTTCTAATTCTTGGTATCCTTGTTGTTGTAGCAGGACTGTCTATTGTACTCATAAAAAAAAGCAATGCAAATTACCCCTATGGCTACCCAAGACAAACAGCATTTGACATCCTCAGGAAAAGCTTAGATGCATATTCAACTACCAATCTGTATATAGATCCACAAAATCCCTATCCAAATCTTGCCTTTGAAGCATCAGCAATGTTTCAGGGCGCAAAAGTTTTTGAACAAATAGATCCAGTGAGTGCGCAGCGATATAAAGATCTTGGCATAACCATAGCAAATTATCTGGTTACTCACAAAGATGATAATGCTGATGGCAAAGTTGGGTGGGGACTTGCCTATGCATGGGACGCTTTTGGTGATAGTACCCCTTCCAATCCTTCAATAAATCCAGCAAATACTGTGTACGCATTCCAAACAGGACTTGTTGGCAAAGCGCTTGTGGACGCATATATTGCTACCAATGACAGTACATACCTTACTACTGCTCAACAGGCAGTAGCCGATTATCTACCCTCCTCAACAACTACTGTTGACTCCCAATGTACCAGCTGTCGGATGTTTTGGTACTCAACCAGTGTCTATGATGCAGGAAGATATGTAAAAAATAGCAACATGATGATGGGTTTATTTATTGGTAAGTTGGCTACCGTCCCCACAGTAGGGCCACAATACACTCCCCTTGCTCAAGAACTTCTCAACGAACAAGTGTATGAAGTAAATACCCGCAATAATTTTGCTTATCTGGGATACAACGATCCTCATTTTTCTCCTTTCAAAGATTCTCATCTGGCAACCGAAATATTTGGATTTAAAGATCTTATTAATGACTTACAAGTTGCAACACTGAGTAGCAATAAGTCGGCTTTAGAAAATATGACGAATACTTTTTGGGGATGTGGAGATACCTGTCAGGCAAAATTGCCCTCTGAATTTGCTCTATTTATTGGCTGTTATACAGCTAAAGATCTACTTCTCTCAGATCTTGTCTGCGAGAAAGGAATTAGTCAAAATGATCCTCAGAGTACCAGTACTCCTATTAGCTCGTACGATGATGTCGGAATGATTCAGTTTCTCAACGATAACGTCCTACAAGCAGACCCTCCATATTCAACACCCAACATTCTCACGAATGGATCGTTTGAAAATAACGAGACGAATTGGACCTATGCTCAGTCAGGTACTGCCAATGCCAATCCACATGGGACAGACTGCACAGATGGCAATGCAACAGATGGCAACTGCTCTTTGCGAGTAAATGTTACCAATACCGGAGCTAATTGGTGGTCTATTAAAGAAGAACAGATGGGGGTAAATTTGTATGCAGGGACTGACTATGCCTTACAGTTTGATGCAAAATCAGATACTCCTGGCAGACAAGTAACTATTGAGATTGGGCCAAATGGCGCATATGGAACCGTTACAAAGACACTTACTAATTCCTGGCAACGATTTATTTATACCTTTACTCCCAATAGCACAAATACTAACTCCCCACTCGACATTTATTTTGCAAGACAGACAGGAAATGTGTGGGTAGATGGTGTTGTTATTCAACCAATTGGAGGAGTTCCTACACCAACTCCTACCCCACCTCTCGTTAATTTCCTGCAAAATCCGTCATTTGAATCTGGAGAAACAAATTGGACCTATGCTCAAACAGGAAGCGCCAGTGCAAGTCCCCATGGGACAGACTGCAACACGGGAAATACAACAGATGGAAATTGTTCTTTGCGAGTAAAAGTACTTAATACCGGCGCTAATTGGTGGTCTATTAAAGAAGAGCAAACAGCAATAAATCTTAATGCAGGCACAAATTATACACTTAAATTCGATGCAAAAACAGATAGCCCCAACAGACAAATAACTATGGAAATTGGACCAAATGGTGCGTATGGAGCAACCACTAAAACACTATCTTCATCATGGCAAACATTTACGTACTCATTTACTCCTAACGCAACCAGCAGCGCTGCCCTCGACATGTATTTTGCTAGACAGACCGGAACTGTGTGGGTAGATAAACTCTCCATAACTGCCAATTAGCAACTTTCCCACAAAAAATCCAACCCCTGGAGTTTTTCAAAATAGATGACCTTGCTGGTTGGATAATTTGTTAGGCGCCTTTTTGCTGTCTAAAGCAGTCTCGGCAAAGTACTGGCTTGTCACCTCGTGGTTGGAAAGGAACTGAATCCTTTTTGCCACAATTAGCACAAGTTATTTCGTACATTTGTCGTTGGCCTCCGCCAAATCCGCCTCCTCGATTATCTCCCATTCGAGCCTTTTTAGCTGCTCGACAGTCTGGACATCGTTTTGGTGGGTTGGTAAAGCCTTTTTGCTGGTAAAATTCTTGCTCGGACGCTGTCCAAGTAAATTGCTTACCGCAATCTGCGCAGGTTAATGTTTGATCTTGCATGTAGTAGTCACCTCCATTCTGAATTTATTGTTGTTTATTTCCAACTGTTCCTACTTCTTAATGGAAAAGGTGACTCTTGGAGAAATTCACTGTGTATAGTATAGCAGAAATACGAAAAGCAAGCAAGAAATGAGTTTATCGGGATGATTTCCTTTCTGTAAGTGGACCATCAAAAAATGTTGCAAAGAAACTTTCTGGAAGACTTAGGTTCATTCCTTCAACACGATAGTCTACAAATGCATCTCCAGGTTCTGTACTATTTCTTCTAACACTTCTAACAACAGCTATAGAACCAGGCTTAACACGAATATTGTCTCTACGGTTTATGAGAGAATTTTTTTCATACCTTTCTCCTGTCCTTATTGGCAATTCAGTCATAGAAGAAATAAGTATAAACTATAAGTTATTACTTGTCAAATTCAGTGGACCTGAGGGGAATCGGACCCCTAGTCTTGACTATGCCATAGTCACGCGATAACCATTACGCTACAGGCCCAAGGATAATTGATTATAGATTAATTCTGCTAAAGATTCCAGCTCTAGCCATACCTTACTATCAAGGTAATCTATGCGTAAAACACCTTTGTAATTTTTCTTTTTTGTTGGCTTTCCTATCGTTCTTGGATCAATCTGAGGCTTGTAAAATAACCTTTTAGGAATTCTTGTACTCGTAATCCAGAATTGCTCAAGCATGCGCAAATCTTGATCTGCCCGACATTGAATTGTCGCACGGACCTTTTCTGGGTTAAATGGAAAACATTGTTTTAGTAACTCTAGAAAGATTCTAATAATCTTTGGGTCTGAATTTCCCAGATAAAAGCTCGATGAACCACTAGACGATTTAGAAGCTTCGCCTAAGCAAAGCATTGCAAGGGCAATTTTTGCTATCTCTTTATCCTCAATACGTAAGGAAATTGGTAAGTTATTATTATTAATTTCTTCCAAAAACTTCTCTCTTTTAACCTTATTTACAACCAAAGCAACTACTCTTGCTTTATTTGTATTAATCTTATTGAGCTCAATAATCTTTTCTACATACTCAGGTGGAAGAGTAATTTTACTACACCATTCAGAAAGTGTGCTTTTGGGTATTTTCATATTTAATTCTAGGCGAATTTCTTGATATGTTTTACCCAAAGCTCTTAACTTCTTAGCCTCACCTATTGTCTCATCTGAATATTTTCTCATACTTTTATCGTACTGCAGAACTATTACATGTGCAAGAAGTAAAGAAGATATTACTGTGGACCTACCGGGAATTGAACCCGGATCTCAGCAATGCGAATGCTGTGTTCTACCGTTATACCATAGGCCCAAATCAGTAGTAAGTATAAAGTATTACGTATTATGTATAAAGAGGATTTAACTTGAAGAATACTTAATACATACTACTTACTACATAATACTACGGCAGGTATGGCAGTGGATTTACTACGTGTCCGCCAACGCGGATTTCAAAATGAGTATGATTACCTGTGGATCTCCCCGTACTCCCTCTGTATCCAATAAGTTGTCCCTGACTTACTGTCTGCCCTACAGACACACTCGGCTGTTGTACCATATGTGCATACATGGTCTCATATCCCCCACCATTACTCAACATTACATGACATCCATAGCCATAATTCCACCCACAGGACGCTTCATCCACTGCACCTGCTTTTGCTGCATAAATTGGTGTCCCAGCAGGACCGGCTATATCAAGTCCTGTGTGATACAAGGAGAAGTACTGAGTAAGAAGTCCTCGAATTGGCCAAATAAAGCCACCAGACTGCTCTCCAGAATATTCCGGCACAGACGCATATACAGGTGCAGTATAGGTGGATGGCTGCGCAGATGGCTGCACACCATCTGGGACAATAAGAGTCTGTCCAGTAACCAAAGAGAATGTCTCTGGATTGGCAAAATCATTAAAAGGAAAATCAACAATTTTCTGTGCATCAGTGGCTAATTTTTTAGCAATAGAATACACCGTATCCCCAGACTGCACTTTATATGCAATACCCGATACAGGTAAAATTTTTAACGTATCTCCAACAGACAAAGAATCATCGTTGAGGTCGTTGGCCCATTTAATGGTGTCTTCAGAAATCCCAAATTTTTGCGCAATTGACGAGACAGTATCTCCTTTTTCCACTGTATAATCAATAATTTTGCTTCGAAGCTGAGAAGAAACTTGTGTCTGAAATACATTGGTATCCACAGCAATTGATTGCTCTTTTGCATTGGGGGAAGGAGTTTTATCCAATGCAGATGCACTTCCTGCAAAAAGTGGGAATGTGTCTGCAAGAAGTGGAGCAACCATAATACCAATTCCCAACACCATAATGGTTGAAATATGCAAAAAAGGCCGGGTATAGCGGCCTCTTTTCATTTGGAAAAATCGTACTAAAATATTCTTTCCCGCTTCCAAAATAGTAATAAGTCCCACAAGATGTATCCGAAGGTAAGAGGAGAGAAACACACAGAATTCGCCAATGAGCTTTATATACAAAGTTAGTCCATGAAAGAATCGTTTGAGTAGTCTCATATATTACGTCCGGGGTCTTTGTATCCTATCAAAAGAGGCTATGGGAGTCAAATTAAGAAGGCTTATTGTCCGCGACGACGCTGTTCTTCTTTGAGAATTCTTCTATTCAACCTTGGGACTGCACCAACTAGATCCATTGCATCAAGAACACTAACACCGCGTCTTGGGTTATCTCTTTTAACCGTAAAAATTGCATGAATCAATGCATCTTGATTGCCTTGTAAAGATTCAGGAGAAGCATCCTCTCCTTGCCTTTGTACAACCATATTAACATCTTTATAGGTCACTAATGCTGCTAGACCCTCGTCTGAAATGTATAAAGATGGATGAGCTCCTTTTACCATATCCCTATAGTACTATACTTTGAACGAAAATTCAAGAGGAAAAGTTTTTACGCTACCTTTAGTGTCTTGAGGAAATCTGCATTGGTATCACTTTTAGAAAGTTGCTCGATAAGACGTTCTGTACGCTCTTCTGGAGACAACATATCCAACATTCTATGTAAGGTAACTGTCTGCTTAAGGGTATCTTCGGACAAAATTCTTGCTTCTTCTCGAGTTCCACTTTTTGCAACATCTATTGCTGGGAAGACTCTTCTTTCTGCCAAATTACGCACTAAATGCAATTCCATATTTCCTGTACCTTTAAATTCTTCATAAATTAAGTCGTCCATTCTACTGCCTGTCTCGATAAGGGCGGTACCAATTATGGTAAGACTTCCCCCTTCTTGGCAATTTCGTGCTGCTCCAAAGAATTTCTTTGCTGGGAAAAGTGCTGCTGGGTCAAAGCCTCCAGAGAGTGTGCGGCCACTTGGTGACACACCTAAATTGTATGCCCGCGCAAGACGCGTAATACTATCCAGTAAAATAACGACATCTTTCCCCTCTTCCACAAGTCTCTTTGCCCGCTCTAATGCAATTTCTGCAACACGAATTTGATTTTCTGGCGACTCGTCAAAATTAGATGCAACCACTTCTCCTTTTACCGATGTGGCAATGTCTGTGACTTCTTCAGGACGCTCGGCAATAAGTGCAGCCATAAGGTGCACGTCTGGGTAATTTGCACTAATTCCTGCAGCAATTTCTTTAATAATAGTTGTCTTTCCTGCTTTTGGAGGCGAGACAATCATGCCCCTCTGACCAAATCCAATAGGCGCAACCAAGTCTATAATTCTTGTCGACATTGGGGTCTTACCAGAGGCCAGGACAATCTGCTTATTTGGGTATACAGGAGTGAGGTCGTCAAACCATGGTCTTTTGGATGCCTCGTCTGCTGGTCTGCCATTGACTGTTTCTACTTTAAGAAGACCATAATAGCGCTCGTTGTCTTTTGGTGGTCTGGCAACTCCTCCTACCTTATCCCCTGCTCTCAGCATAAATCGACGAATTTGAGATGCAGAAATGTAGATATCTTTATTACTTGGAACAAATT
>DASQJJ010000051.1:0-58299 GCA_035631115.1 Candidatus Eiseniibacteriota bacterium | reverse complement strand
TGGCTCGTCTGTTTCGTGAATTAACACACGCATTTTTACTCCAAATTTTTCTGCAACAAATAAAAATTTATCTCGCAATACTTCGGCATCTGCATGTCTATGGACTTTTACTGTTTTGCCATAGGGCAAATCGATAACAACATGATTACTGCCAAAAGCAACCTTTTTCGCCATAATAGAAACAATAATTTTGTCATAACTTTCAAATAAAAGAGGCGCTTCAACATGAATCATCACATCGTCTGCTGGTGCAATATTAAAGCTCCCTCCCCAGACAATGCATCCATTTGTTGCCTTAACAATTTCCTTAATTTCTTCTCTGCTAAATTCCACCTTTGACAATACTTCCATGTCATCTGCTGTACCATCGGGTGTGGTAATAGCACGCGAAGAGGATTTAGGAATAAGAAATCCTGCAGCAGCGATAATTGGTACAACAATCATTGTTGTGCGAGTACCCGGAACACCACCTATAGAATGTTTGTCTGCAACAATTTTCTCATGCCACGTTATTTTTTCTCCTGTCTCAACCATGGCTTTTGTGAGAAAGTACAACTCCTCATCGGTAAACCCTTTTGCGTACCCAGAAGCTGCAAAATAGGTCGTGAGGACATCACCCAACTTATTGTGTGCAATCTCATCCATAATTGCAAAAACTTCTTTATAGGTAAGATTTTTGCCGACTAATTTTTTTCTGATTGCATCTATTGCAATTGTTTTCTCATCCATATATATTGTCGGGGTCCTGTCGACTCGTCACCCCCAAAACCTGCTTCGTTCATTTCATTCACTGCAGAAAGGTTTCGTGGGTCCCCCACTCGCGCCACCCCTTCTTAAATCTTAAATCTTGAATCTAGTTTAATTTCTGTAATCGTGCTTTTATGATAAGTCTTTTCCAAATAGTACCAGGTGGAGTACAGGTAATAAGCGTAACATAACTATCATCATATGTCTGGGCAAGTACCGATGTATCTTCTGGGTCGACAACTGTTATGGAAAAAATCTTATATGTGTACACAACATTACTTACTGTCGTCATAAAGGTATCATCTATTTGCATTTTATACATATTGGCAAAAATTGTTTTGTAGTCTTTTGGATTGAATAGTTGGGGAAGTGTTGAATGACCAAAAATAACAGTGTTTCCTTTTTCTGGAGGAATTGACGTCCCGCCAAGACTTACTAAATGGCTTGCTAAATTTATGTCTCCAGTTGAGACATACGCATTAGAAATTCCTAACTTTGGAATACTGAGAAAATATGAAGGGACACTTGGTGCTCCTTTTCCTATGGTATATCCAGGAAACCAATTCGATGCATCTGTATAGTCTACTCCTGCAACATTTTGTAAAGATGTTGTCACGAGACTTTTAATTGTCATTGGAGTAAGAAGGGACCGTTGTGGAATAGGGGCAGTAATCTGAGAGTTGGCAAACGCAGGAGCAAGGGTTAGTTGCCAAATAACCAGTGGACTAAAAATATACACAATTACACAGACGCCAAGACTAAAAAGTACAAATCCAAATGCACGGACAAAAAAAGTTGGGCTTAACAACCTTTTTTTACTGTAATAGTAGTGTTTACTCATGAGCAACTATGGTAATGGTAATATTCCCGGAGAGTCGGGGAAGCACTTTTGGCAAAAAGAAAAGATTGGGCGAAAGCGTTGTGGTAACATCCGAAAATTGTGGCGTTGCAGATAAAATATCTCGTGCTTGATCAAACGATTTTCCAGCAATTTGAGAGGCTAAGGTTTTGGTATCGAGAGTTGGAATAAGCAGTGCCTTAAGACTCAGCGTTGCTTTTGTGGTATCGTCTTTTGTTGTCATATCTTTTACAGAATACGTAATACCTTCCTGAGACAACGTAAGGTCACTTGGCAGCTGTCCAGACAATGCAGATTTTGTGTAATTCTCTATATCAGACTTTTTATACGAGATTGTTGTGTAGGTAATCGAGCCGTCTAAATTAATACTACTGCTTTCATCCCCAACCTTTTTATCGAAAAGTGTTTTGGTTGGAGCTGTTTTTGTAAAGTCTGGAAGAATTACTGCATCTCCAGATACCTTGCTTTGTAAATCTGATTTTGCTTTATCTTTTAAGTTGTCGGTTAGTTGAGCTGTTAGGGTATCTAAATCCTTTTGACTCACAACAGTTATGGATTTTTTTGTACCACCAGAGAAAGCATTTGCATTTTTTGCTGCTAATACACTAGTCCCAGAAATTGTGAATTTTGTATTAGAAGGAAGATTGGATTCTGTCCCAATACTACTTGCTGTTACTGGGACGTCTGCCGTAGAAGGCTTGGTTCCTTCAAATGGGTCAGAGGATGCAGATGCAACTGTAACATCTTTATCCAGAGTAAATTTTGGTCCGCTACTGGACGTAATGGTAGTGCCAGAGGACAAAGTGTGAGAAGAATCATCGCTATTAAATACAGTAACCGTCCCTTTTGCAGGAGTGCCAACATCTTTTGTCCCAGTTGCATTGCCCGACACTTTTCCATCTTCTGTTGTTGTAACACTATCTGCAGCAATAAGATTTTTGGAAGCATCTGTTGACCCAGTTGTTGTAAAAGTAACACTCTTATCCTGGGAAATTGTTTTGGGGGTTAGGAAAATTGTTACTTTTGCATGAAGAGAAAAAATATACCATAGAAAAAGAAGTACTACGACAACAATAGCAAGTGGTACAAATATAAAAAGCTTCGGTATTCCTCCATTTCCTTTGGGGAGTCCAGAAAAAAGATTCATAACTGGTGCGAGGGTAAATTGTCTTGGAAGAAATCTTCTTACTTGAGCATATACTTTTTTTGCACCTTCTACAAAAATTGGTCCTGCCATACTAAATCCTGGAGCACTTCCTGCCAACTCTTCTTCTTTTTCTTCTTCTGGAATTTCTGCTGTTATCTCGTCTATATCTTTGGATGGAAGGGAAGTTGTGTGAGGATGGTCTATTTTTTGGGCAATATCTGTGCCTTTTACAAATCCAAAGTATTCCGATGTGTCTTTGCCAGAGACTTCTTCCAGTTCTTCTTTCTCTTTGTCTTCAGACGCGGGGGCCTGTCGCTCGTCTTCATTCGTCATGCTGGCTTGTCCAGCATCTTCTTCAAGTTCTTTTGTAGATTCTGGAGTCGTTTCACTCCCCAGAATGACGGTTTCTTCTTCTTTTGTTTCTTCTGGTTCTTTTGTTTCACTAGGTTCTTCAAAAAATTCCTCTGCTTTTTTAAGTGGTTGTTTTACTAAATCTATTGCATCCAGACCCATTTGTGTTGCAGTGCCAAAGAGAATGGCGCGTGTATCAAAGTCTCCAGGTAATGTGGTAACTTGCGGGACGTGTAAAAAGGGAAGTGACTTACTCCACTTGTGAGTAAGAAATTTTTTCTCCACACTATTATCCCCTGTATTAAATAAAACAATTCTTGATGGAAGTATTTCTACATTTTCAAATTGTCTTAATGCATTTTCTACTGTTGCCATTGCAGATTCTTCCAGTTGTACTTCTTTTGTGCCAACAATTCGCCCTGCACGAATAAGGGTAATACTTGCTTGCTTTGCTCCCAACTCTACAAGAATTGCAGAGACTGGTGCTCCCTCTTCTCTTTGAAGAAGATGGGCAATTGCCTCGGGAAATACGAGAAATCCAATAGGCTTAAGGTCTAATTGCTCGCTAATTGTTTTAAGCCTGGACAAATACTGTTGCGTAATATGTGTGTCTTCTACCCATGTTTCCTTAACGCCAAAGACAGTCTTGTGTGTAGTAACTCCATTAGGAAGACTTTCTTCGGCAACGCTAATTGCGCGGTCGCAGCTGTCTAGCAACATTTCGTCAGATGCTCTATCTAGAGATGTAGAAAGCTTTGTTTTGCCCTGGCCAACAACCTGTACTCTATTGTTGATTTGTTCAAAAACAACAGCATGAATTTCTTCGTCTCGAAATAATAGCGCAAGAAAATAATCAGCAGGTTCTTTTTTTTGAAAAAGACTCGCAAAAGGAAGTTTCATAAACTAAGAAAAGCATAGCACGTGAGCCACAATGGTGCAAATCAATTTTGCTTTGCGAAATTGTCCTGAGCGTTAGCGAAGGATCTAACTTACCACTGCATAGAGCCTTTGATTTTGTCCAAGAGATTCCTGCTTAGTAATCTTAAACGATTTAATATCAGAAGTTTTATGTACATGAGGGCCACCACATAATTCCTTAGAATATGCATTGTAGTCTCCATCTTTGCCCGAGCCGCCAATGATATACACCTTTACTGTTTCTTCGTACTTATCGCCAAAAAGTCCAATAGCATCTATATCTTTGGCTTTCGCAAGTGGCATCATTTCATAATGCACAACCAAATCTTCCTTTATTCTTTCGTTAACGGTTTGCTCTAATTCTTTTATCTGTTGGTCAGTTAATTTTTTATCGTAATTAAAATCAAAGCGGAGTCTTTCTGTCGTAATATTGGACCCTGTCTGGTGAACATCTTTTCCCAGCATGTCTCGAATTGCCTGGTGCAATAGATGTGTTGCCGTGTGTCCCTTAATAGTTAATTCCTGTGTATCTGCAAGTCCACCTTTAAATTTCCCTGCAGATTGAGTGCGGGAAAGACTTTGATGTCTTTCCATTTTCTCTGCAAATTTTTGGTCGTCAAAAGTGTATCCAAGACTTTTTATTTGGGTTGGCGAGAGGCCATGAGTTGTGTACAAAAGAAAAGCATCATCCGGAGTAATTTCTGTAGTGCCCATTAATTCGTCTCCAACTTTTTTATACTTTTTTTCTATAAAGCGCTTTGCTTCGTTTTTTGTCCTCTCATACTTTTGTACTTCTTCTAAAACAACATTTTTAATTGTTTCGTATCTTTCAACTAAGTCTGGATCTGTTGCTTTGTATTCGGTAACAATTGCTTCTAAAATTCCTTCGACAGTATTGCTACCTAGTCCATGCAAATGATCTAATCCTCTCCTGAGAAGTCTTCGAAGAAGATAGCCTCGTTCTTTATTTGATGGGATAACGTCATCTTTTGCAAGAAAAAGTCCTGCTCTGAAATGATCTGCGATAATCCGCATGCTCTCTTTATTTTCTGCGTATGGTTTGGAAGTTGCTTTTTCAATAGTAGCAATAATGTTTTTAAAAAGTGATGTTTGAAAAACATCTACTTGGTTTTCTGTTGCAGCAATAAGTCTTTCGAGTCCTCCACCAAAATCAACATTTAATTGGGGAAGCTCTTCAAATCCATTTTCCACTTTTTTATACTGCATAAAAACAGAATTACCAATTTCCATAAAACGTCCACAATCGCAATTGACGTGGCATTTCTCATTTTTCCATTGACTATTCTCATGGAGTTGTAGGTCTGCCCCAAAATCGTAAAAGACTTCACTGTCTGGTCCGCCTGGTTCGCCAACAGGCATTTTATCTGGAGTACCAGACCTACTCCACCAATTTTTTGTAACGCCGTATGTAAATATTCGTTCCTCAGGATTTAATTTGGCTTTGTTAAATAACGTAGTCCATAATGCAATAGAGGTTTCATCTTTTGGAATATCAGAATTTCCCTCGAAGGCAGTTACATACAATTTGGAGGGATCAAGCTTAAGCTCTTGGGTGAGAAATTCCCAAAACCAGGGGAGTTGCTCCTCTTTGAAATAATCTCCCAAACTCCAGTTGCCAAGCATTCTAAAAAATGTGGTATGGCGATTATTGCCAATTTCATCTATATCCTGTGCACGAAAACAATTTTGCACATCAACAAGTCGTTTGCCACTTGGGTGAGGTTCACCTAAAAGATACGGGAGCAGTGGCTGCATACCACTAGAGGTAAACAGTGTTGTTGGGTCATTTAATGGTACCAAGGCAGCTCCTGCAATTTTTTTGTGTCCTCTTTTTTCAAAGAAAGAGAGATAGATATCAATAATAGTCTTTGCAGTCATGGATACTATTATACACAAAGCTGCACAGGAATTGGAATTTGCTATACTATCTTTTATGGATGTAACTATTCGAAAAGCAACGATAGAGGATTTAAAAAGAGTCCAAGAGCTTTCTCAAGAGCTTTTTTTCTCTGATTATTCAAATGACCCCCTTCTTAATGTCGATTGGACATATAGTCCAGAAGGAGAAAAAAGTTTTACAACCAGGATTATGGACGAGGATAAATTCTGTTTTGTTGCCGAGATAGATGGAGAAATTATTGGATATGCATCGGGAAGTACCTTACCTGTCCATGCATGGAGGCCTGTTAAAAGACTTGAGATGGAGAATCTTATTGTTACACAGAAGTATCGGGGGCAAAGAATTGGGGAAAAATTAGCCCAAGCTGTTTTTGACTTGGGAAAATCTTTGGGTATGGAGCGGGTGATGATTGCTGCATATGCAACAAATGATGGGGCAATTAAATTTTACCAGAGAATTGGATGCATCCCAGATACTCTCCACTTAGAAAAAGTCCTTGACAAATAGGCCAATTCTTTGATATAAAGGTATTACCTTAGCTAAGAAAAGGGAAGGGTTGAACGCCTTTTTCCTTTTTTTTCGTGGTATCCCGCCTCAGCGGGACGAATCGCCTGCCATCATCTTGATCTTATTGAATGCCTAAAAAAACTGATCTACCACTTACAAGACAAAATTGGGGAAGAGATTATTCTATCGTACCGCAATTAGACTTATTAGAAATTCAAAAAAAATCCTATACATGGTTCCGCGAGCACGCAATTGGCGAAATTTTACAAGAAATATCTCCAGTTTCTGATTTTACCGAGAAGAATTGGTCCCTTTCTTTTGGACATTATCGGCTGGGAAAGCCTAATTATGCTCCAGAAGAAGCAATGATTAAAGGAGTTACCTACGATGCCCCACTTTATGTAGAAGCAACCCTCACCAATAAAAAAACCAACGAGCAACAAGCACAAGAAATCTTTTTAGGAGATATTCCACAAATGACCGACAGAGGAACTTTTGTTGTTAACGGAATTGAAAGAAGTGTCGTTAACCAATTAGTACGCTCACCAGGCGTATTTTTTACGGTTAATGTAGATCCAGTTACTGGTAAGCCTTTGTATACAGCAGAAATACGTCCAGTCCACGGGTCCTGGTTAGAATTTTCTACCACACGACACGGTACAATGACCGTAAAAATTGATAGACGAAGAAAATTCCCTATTACTACATTCCTTCGTGCAATTGGACTTTCTAGTAATGAAGATATTAGGGGACGATTTACTGGAGTTGCAGATAAAGAAGGATTTATCGACAATACGCTTCAAAAAGATGAAACAACATCCGAGGCAGAGGCTATGATTGAAATTTTTAAGAAGATGCATCCTGGCGAGCCAGTAGTCCTCGAAAAAGTCCGTGAATCACTCAACGGGCTTTTCTTTAATAATAGACGATATGACCTCGGGGCTGTTGGTCGATATAAGATGAATAAAAAGCTTGCAGATACGCAAGGTTTTAGACCAGCAGAAGAAAGAGTACTCACAGTAGATGATGTTGTTGGCACAATTGCATACCTTATGAAGCTCGTTGCAGGAGATGGCATTATTGATGATATTGATTCTTTGGCAAATAGACGTATTCGAAGTGTTGGAGAATTAGTTGCAACAACTGCATTCCGAGTTGGAGTACTTCGACTTGAAAGAAGTATTAAAGAAAGAATGTCTCTTATGCAGACAGATTTACCTTCTACTATTAGTAATCTTATTAATGCACGACCAATTATGGCCGCGCTCAACGAATTCTTCCGAACCTCCCAACTTTCCACCATTCTTGACCAAACCAACCCACTTGCAGAAATAGACAACCTTAATCGTCTCACCGTCATGGGAACAGGCGGTATCTCACGAGAAAGAGCGGCTTTCTCTATCCGAGATATCAATGCCTCACAATACAGTAGGGTCTGTCCCATTCGTAGTCCTGAAGGGCCAAATATTGGCTTAGTTACCTATTTATCATTATATGCACGAGTGAATGAATATGGATTCTTAGAAGCTCCATACAGAAAAGTAGAAGTAATAAAAAATGGTAAAAAATCAGTAGTAAAGGCAACGAGTGAAATTGTCTATATAGATGCAGAAGACGAGCAGAAGCAATACATTACACATGCAGGAGTCTTGGACGAAAATGATGAGATTGTTGCAGATCGTGTGCCAGTAAGGTTTAGAGGAGAATTCTTGGAAATAGAAAAAGAAAAGATTGCTTTTGTAGACGTTTTGCCACAGCAAGTCGTTGGCTCAAGTGCTTCCCTTATTCCTTTTGTTGCACATGACGAGGCAAACCGTGCCCTTATGGGTACACACATGCAATGTCAGGCAGTGCCTCTTGTTGCACCAGAGTCTCCCGTAGTTGGAACAGGTATGGAAGGCAAGATATCAGAGGTAATGGGGCGAGTTGTCAAAGCTCCATTTGATGGAAAAGTTACCCATGCAGATGCACGAAGTGTTACCGTAGAAGGTAAGGAAGGAAAGCAAACATTTCCTCTTCAAACATTCCACAGAACCTCCAACACCACAGCATATACCCAAAAAACAGTTGCTTTTACAGGCCAAATTGTTAAAAAGGGTGATGTTCTTATTGATGGACCAGCTTCCCAAGGTGGAGAATTAGCACTTGGACAAAATTTAGTTATTGCATACGCAGCATTTGAAGGTCTTGGATATGAAGACGCTATTGTTATCTCTGAAAGAATGGTTAAGGAAGACGTGTTGTCTTCTATTCACATCGAAAAATACGAAGCAGCAGTTGTGGAGACCAAATTAGGACCAGAAGAAACAACACGAGATATCCCAAATGTATCTGAAGAAGATTTAGCCAACTTGGACGAAGATGGTATTGTTACCATTGGAGCAGAAGTAGGACCTGGGGACATATTGGTTGGAAAAATTGCACCAAAAGGTGAGACAGAATTGACAGCAGAAGAGCGTCTTCTCCGAGCAATCTTTGGAGAACAGGCACGAGAAGTACGAGATACCTCTTTGAGAATTCCTCATGGAGAGCGTGGAACAGTAGTAAATGTTCAAATCTTAGATCGAAAGAAGGGTGACGAATTGGAGCCAGGTACCATTCGAAAGATTTTGGTTGAAGTTGCACAATTTAGACATGTTGTCGTTGGAGATAAATTGGCAGGACGACACGGAAATAAAGGTGTTATTTCTCGCATTCTCCCAATGTCAGACATGCCATATTTAGAAGATGGTACACCAGTCGACATTATTATTTCTCCAATTTCTGTGCTGGCTCGTATGAATTTAGGACAGCTTTTGGAAGCACATCTTGGGTATGCAGCACGAAAATTAGGCATGAAAGTTGCAACACCAGCATTTGAAAAAATCAGTGAAGAAAATATAACCGATCTTATGACAAAAGCAGGACTCCCAATTGATGGAAAATCTAAATTATACGATGGTCGAACAGGCGAACCATATGAAAATGCAGTTGTTGTTGGTATTGAATATGTTATGAAGCTTATCCATATGGTTGAGGATAAGGCACACGCTCGAAGTACCGGACCATATTCTCTTGTTACTCAACAGCCACTTGGTGGAAAAGCACAAATGGGAGGACAAAGACTTGGAGAAATGGAAGTGTGGGCACTTGAATCTCATAGAGCACAGCATGTACTTCAGGAAATGCTTACCTACAAATCAGATGATGTTGTTGGCCGTACAAAAGCTTTCGAGGCAATTGTTAAGGGTACCGATATCCCAACACCACGCGTACCAGAATCATTTAAGGTTTTGGTAAAAGAATTACAAGCACTTGGTCTTCGTATAGATCCTGTTGAAATGCAGGTAAAGGTAGACGAGGCAATTGCTCCAGCAAGTGATTTGGTAAATGCTGCAGAGGAAAAAGTAGAAGGAGAAGTGAAGGAAATGGAAGAAGCATTGGGAGCAGAAGATGTTGCAGATAGTGCTTCCGAGGAAACAGCTGGGGTTGAAGAAACAGACGTAATAGGAGATAATGCAGGTCCTGAAGAAGCACCAAAAGAGGAGGAAATTGTATAATGGATAACAAAAATATGAAAAAATTAAAAGACGTGACTATTGTGGATTTTAAAGCGTTGCGAATTTTACTCGCTTCAAAAGATGATATTCTTTCTTCTTCTTTTGGAGAAGTAACAAAGCCAGAAACCATTAATTATCGCACATTAAGACCAGAAAAAGATGGACTTTTCGACGAGCGCATTTTTGGACCAACCAAAGACTGGGAATGTTATTGTGGAAAGTACAAGAGAATTCGATACAAGGGTATTGTCTGCGATAAATGTGGTGTAGAAGTAACACTTTCTCGAGTACGACGAGAAAGAATGGGACATATTAGTCTTTCATCTCCTGTTGCTCACGTATGGTTTTTTAAGGGTGCATCCAGTCCACTTGCAACATTCTTAGATATATCTCAGAAGAGTTTGGAGTCTGTTATTTACTACGCATCTCATTTGGTTGTTCACATTGATGAAGATAAGAAAAAAGAGGCACTCGACAATTTACATAGCACCATTGAGGCTCGAAAACTTGCTTTAGTAAAGGATAAAGAAGAAGAGGAAAAGAAAATTCAGGAAGACACTGGAGAAAAAGAAGATGGAAAAATGAAGTCAGAGCAGAAAAAGCTTATTGGTCAAGAGTTGGAATTAATGAAGAGACAAAAAATTGCACGACTTAATCAGCGAGTTGAAGAGGAAAGTAAAAAAATCGAAGAAATTGCAACTGCCTTGAGCAATCTTCTTAAGAGTCTTAAGGTATCTTCTGTGTTGTCTGAGGATGAATACTTTAAAATCTTAGAATACGACATACCAGTCTTCTTCTCTATGAAAACAGGAGCTGAGGCAATTTTAGACCTCATGAAGGAATACGATCTCGATAAGATGATTGCAGACCTTCGAGTAGAGTTGGAAAAAGCAGGCGGACAGCGATATCTTAAGCTTATTAAAAGACTTCGACTTATTGAGTCCATGAAGAAAGCACAAATTGATGCAAAGGCAATGGTTATGACAGCACTTCCTGTTATTCCACCAGACCTTCGTCCTATGGTCCAATTAGCAGGAGGACGATTTGCAACCTCAGATCTTAACGACTTATACAGAAGAGTTATTAACAGAAATAATAGACTTAAGCATCTTATGAGTCTTGGTGCACCAGAAATTATTCTTCGAAACGAAAAAAGAATGCTTCAGGAATCTGTTGATGCACTTATTGACGCATCCCAAAGAGGCGCACAGGCAATTGCTTCACCATTACGAAGTCTTTCTGACATGCTTCGAGGAAAGCAAGGTCGATTTAGACAGAATTTGCTCGGAAAACGGGTAGATTATTCTGGACGATCTGTTATTGTTGTTGGACCAGATCTTAAGTTATCTGAATGTGGACTTCCAAAAGAAATGGCTCTCGAAATGTTTAAGCCATTTGTCTTGCGAGAAGTAATTATGCGAGGATTTGCGCCAAATATTAAGAGTGCAAAGCGATTTATAGAAAAGCGTCCACCAGAAGTCTTTGATATTTTGGAAGAAATTACCAAAAATCATCCAGTACTCTTAAACCGTGCTCCAACCTTGCACAAATTAGGTATCCAAGCATTCTTCCCACGACTTATCGAAGGAAGTGCAATTGCTCTGCATCCATGCGTCTGTAGTGGATACAATGCAGACTTTGATGGAGACCAGATGGCTGTACACATTCCACTTTCTAAAAAAGCGCAGCAAGAAGCAATCGAGTTGATGATGCCTCGACACAATCTCCTTAAGCCTGCAGATGGAAGTCCAATTACCCTTCCAAATAAGGAAATGGCACTTGGTATTTACTATCTAACTTCTTTGGACGAAACAAAAAGACGAGAAGATATGCCAGCATTTGCAGATAGCACAGAAGCATTTTTAGCATTCGGAATGAAGAAAGTGACACTGAGACAGCCAATCATGGTAAAGGTTGTTAATGATGGTAAGGCAGAAGTAGTCGAGACATCCGTTGGCCGACTTAAATTCAATGAAAGCCTTCTTCCAGGTATGGCATTTAGTAATGAAGCAGTAAAGGCATCCGGAATTAAAAAGCTTATTACGGCAAGTCTTCTCACATACACAGCAGACGAAGTAGCAGACCTTATTGATAGAATTAAAAGTCTCGGATTTTATGGATCTACCCAATCTGGTATTTCTGTCTCTGTTTTTGATAACGAAATGCTTGTAGGAAAAGACGTTATGATTGCTACTGCAGAGAAAAAAGTTGCGGACATAGAAGAAGAATACCAGCAAGGACTTATTACTATTGAAGAGAAGAAAAGACTTCAAAATGACGTATGGCTTAAGACAACAGAAGAAATTGCAGACTTAACTTGGAAGTCTCTGAAAGAGACCAGTATCTTAAAAACAATTATTAACTCCGAAGGATCACGGGCCGGAAAAGAACAGCTTAAGCAGCTTTCTGCAATGAGAGGACTTATTCTTGATCCATTGGGGCGAATTGTTGAATTACCAATTAAATCCAACTTCCGAGAAGGCTTGAGTATTTTTGAATATGTTGCATCAGCAAGAGGATCTCGAAAAGGACTTACCGACTCTGCTCTTAAGACAGCAAACGCAGGATACCTCACTCGACGTCTTGTAGACGTATCTCATGATGTTATTGTAAGAGAAGATGACTGTGGGAGTACAGAGGGAATAGTTGTGCTTCGAAATGATGGAGAGCGTACAGCTGCATTTGGCGATAGACTTATCGGCCGATATGTTGCAGAAAAAGTAACTATTCATAAAAAGACATTTGCAGAGGCAAATACGCTTATTACTCCAGAAATGGCAAAAGAAATTGAAAATTCAGACCTTTCAGAAATAATGGTACGATCTCCACTTCTTTGCAAGCTGCAGCAAGGTATTTGCAAGCTTTGTTATGGATGGGATTTCTCAACGAAGCTGGTTGTAAATAATGGTGTGCCAGTTGGTGTTGTTGCTGCACAATCTATTGGAGAGCCAGGAACACAGCTTACCATGCGTACCAGGTATGTTGCAGGAGCTGTTATGCAAGACGTGACTCATGGACTGCCTAGAGTTGAAGAACTCTTTGAAATGCGTACACCAAAAAATCTTTCTCCTGTTGCAGAAATAACAGGGAAAGTATCTATTGAGACAACAGATGAAGGATATAAAATTGTTATTAAAAATACAAAAATTAAGCCTGTTGAAGTGCAAGAATACTTTGTCCCACTCGCATCCGAGCTTGCAGTAAAAGATGGTCAGGAAATAACAACAGGTGCACCTTTGGCACTAGGATATTTGGATCCAAAAGAGCTTATTAAGGTGCGAGGTGTACGAGCAGCACAAGCATATATTTTGTCAGAGGCACAAAAAGTGTATGAATCTCAAGGAATTGCAATTAATGATAAGCATTTTGAAACAATCATTAGAAAAATGTCTGATAAGGTAATTGTGGAGACTGTTGGCGACACGCCACTTATTCCAGGAGACTTTATTACACAAAATAGATTTGAGGAAATGAATGCAGAGACTCTCTCTCAAGGCGGAGAACCTGCAACAGCACGACAAGTTATCTTGGGTATTACCAAAGCTGCATTATTCTCTGATTCATGGCTTTCTGCAGCATCATTCCAAGAAACAACAAAAGTCCTTACCGATGCAGCACTTGAAGGAAGAGAAGATAGACTTATTGGTCTTAAGGAAAACGTTATTATTGGGCGTCTTATCCCAGTTGAAGGCTTGGTTTTTGAAGATGAAGTAGCTGCAGCTGAGGCTATTACTACAGATGCTACCCCAGAGCTTATTGAAGAAAGAACAGTTGTTGAGGTATAATAGACTGCTATGCCAACATTATCGCAATTAGTTAAAAGAGGAAGAGCCAAAAAAATGAAAAAGGTGAAGTCCACTGGTCTTCGCAGATCGTATAATGCAAAAGACCGAGTATACACAAATGTTGCTTCTCCACAGAAAAGAGGAGTTGTTACGTTGGTTAAGACCATGACACCCAAAAAGCCAAATTCTGCTTTAAGAAAAGTTGCAAGAGTCAAGCTTTCCAATAGGACAGAAGTTACTGCATATATTCAAGGTGTTGGACACAGCTTAGCAGAGCACGGTATTGTCTTAGTAAGAGGCGGACGTGTAAAAGATTTACCAGGAGTAAAATACCATATTGTGCGAGGAAAATTTGATTTACAAGGAGTCGTTGGACGACAATCATCTCGAAGTAAGTATGGTACTAAAAAAGGCCAAGGAGGACCAGCAAAAGCAGGAGGGAAGCCAGCAGCACCAGCCGCAGCAGCACCTGCAGCCTAACCTATGAGACACGCAAAAGTTACGAAAAGGACAACAGAACCAGATCAATTATACGGGAGTGTTTTGGTTGCTAAATTTATTAATAATGTTATGCGGGATGGTAAAAAAACCATCGCAGAAAAAGTAGTCTACAATGCATTTGATTTGCTCAAGGCAAAAGGACAAGATCCACTCGATTTATTCCAAAAAGTATTAGAAGCAATTGCACCAAAAGTAGAAATTAAAGCTCGAAGAATCGGTGGAGCAAATTACCAGGTCCCTACAGAAGTACGAGGAGATAGAAAATATGCAGTTGCAATTAGGTGGTTACTCGAGGCAGCAGCAGCACGACCAAATAAAGAATTCCATACCTTCTCAGAAAAATTAGTTGCAGAATTTATGGATGCCCTAGAGGGTAAGGGAGAGGCAATTAAGAAAAGAGATAATACACACAGACAAGCAGAAGCAAATAGAGCCTTCGCCCACTTCCGTTGGTAAGTTTTTATCCCCGTCATTCTGGCTTGTCCAGAATCTTTCTTTCTTGCAGCCATCAGTCTACCCAATTTCAGGGTGACACTCGGGAGGGACTCGCTAAATGTAATTCGATTACCGATTGGCTTAAGTAAAGCAAAATAGTTGCACATCGAATTCCAATTCACCTGAGAATTGGGAATAGCCTGCTGTCTGCAGATATAATGCAGCGTAATGGCGAAGGAGAACCCAAGAACAATATAACAATTTAGCAATTTAAGATTCTCGAATTTGCTACACTAATGGTAGATGGACGTGCTTTTTCTATATATAAAATTTTGCTAGAATTCTTCTATGGTACAAGAAAGATCTCAGAGAGATAATCCAAAGAGAAGTAGGCAATTTGGTGATCATTTAAAGCGAGGTAGAAAAGCTTCTAGGATGGATCCTTTTGATGCTGCGGATGCAATTAACAATAATGGTTATCCCAGTAACGATCCTAAGGATCCTGTACCACCTCTTGGGGCCAACGATTGGAGAAAACTGGAGGATGGTACTCATTTACCTACACATGGGAAAAGACTCACTGATGCGTACAGACAAGCAGGAATAGGAGGCAAAAATGACGGAGATATTAACAGGGATCTAGCTAGAGATATTCTTCATGATAAGCTTGGTGATAGAGCAGATAGACTCTTAGATGATTTGGATAAAAAAGATCAATAAATTTTTCAAATCAAAAAGCGAATATTTGCTATACTACTGGTAGATGGATCTGCTTTTTCAACTTCTTCTTATTTTTCTCTTTATTTTCCTGAATGGATTTTTTGTTATGTCGGAATTTGCCCTTGTTTCCTCACGAAGAAGCAAATTGGAAGCAATGGCAAGTAAAGGGCATTCAACAGCAAATCTTGTCCTGCAGGCATACAATTCACTGTCTACCTATATTTCTGCAACACAATTTGGTATTACCTTAGCATCTCTCGCCCTTGGATGGCTTGGCGAGCCTGCATTAGCTCATTTTTTTGGAGACTTTCTCGAGCCACATATGCCCCCAACTATTCTTTTAGTCTCCTCACACATAGTTGCTCTTACTATTTCCTTTTTTGTTATTACCTTTTTACAAATTGTTTTTGGAGAGTTGGCTCCAAAGACCACAGCACTGCAAAAGCCAGAAAAAATAGCAACCATAATTATTATTCCTCTTATGGTTTTTACTACTATTTTTAGGCCTTTTGTGTGGCTGTTAAGCGTGACTGCAGGATTTATTCTAGGCATTTTTGGCATCTCAACGCATATTAAAAAATCTATTTATACAGAAGAAGAAATAAAAATTATTCTTATGCAAAGTGCAAAGGGAGGAGAAATAGACCAGCAAGAAGTAGAAATAATTAATAGACTTTTTCGAATAGGAGATTTGCCAATTTCGCGGATTATGGTGCCAAAAAAAGAAGTTGTTGCATTTCCCTACGATGTTGCAATACTCGAAATTGCAAAAAAAATTACAAAGAAAAATCTCCACACCCGCTTCCCAGTGTATAAAGATTCTTTAAATGAAATCGTTGGGTATGTTGCTGTGACAGATATATATGTATACGAAAAGACGCTTGCACAATATTCGCCAGTTAACCAAACAGATCTTATCCGCAAAACCATTTTTATTCCGGATGGGAAAAGAATTGACGATGTATTAACGCTTATGAAGGAAAAAGGAGTCCACTTAGCAATTGTTGTGAATAATGCTAAAGCAATGGTGGGCATTGTGAGCATAGAAGATATTATTGAAAGCTTGGTTGGGGAGATAAAGGAGAAAGAGTAGGGAAAAGTACTATTACTCCTTTGGTCTCCACTCAGCTCTCTGTTTTGCTTTCTGAGCAGCTGTCAAGGTAGGTTCTGATTCTGCTGCTTCATGCTTTGCTTCCCTTGCTTTTTTTCTTTTTACTCTTCTGTGTTTATCAAAACTGGGCTTGGATGCATATCTTGTCATAAGAGGAATATTTTACCCTATGGGGCGAGCTTTTTCAAGATTAATTACTGGTAGTAATTCCTAGGATTTTATCTCCAATTTGCAATTTATTTACCACACTCATGCCACTTGTCACTTTGCCAAAATTCGTATATTGATTGTTAAGCCAGGAAGCTGCTGTTTTAGTTATAAAGAATTGGGAATCGTTGGATATTTGAATATCGTTGCCTCTTGCTACTCCCAACGAGCCTACCTCGAAAGGCTCGTTATTGATTTCGGTTGCCATTTGTCCTCCTCCTGTGCCATTCCCTAGGGGGTCTCCTCCTTGGACAACCCAATCTTCAACTCTATGGAAAATAAGACCCTTATAAAATCCAGCTTTTGCTCTTTGTGCAAAATTATTGACTGTTTGGGCTGCCTCGGTCGCATACAGCTGGACAGTAATATCGCCTTTACTGGTAGAAATAGTTGCCTGTTTGGGGGCTAGGACCTCCACAGGACCAATTGGCTGAGTCTTGGGTTGTGCCTGCTGTTGTTGCTGTTGAGCTGCCTGTTGCTGCTGTTCGAGGGCACTCACAGTAGGCGTGGCATTAAGGAGGTCGAGTGCAGTACTGGTAGGTTGGGAAGACTTACTCAGAAGCAGAATAACGCTTGCTACTCCAACTCCCAGAATCATAACAAAGAGAATAACCTTTTCCATACAAGGGATTATAGCACACAGTGGGAAGGACTTCGTCAACTTGACTATTTGGTGAATAAGTGGTAAAACTGTCCTATAACTATGAGTCAATCAAGAGAAATGGGTTCTCAGTCTGAAGCAGGGCAATGGACTGTGAGAGGTCAGGAATTGGAAAAGCAGGCAATAGAACAACATGTTGAGGAAAACAGAAGACGCAGTGGGCCAGCGCCATCGGCTGAAGAGGCCGGTCACTTATAAATTTATATGACAGTAGCAGTGCAACGAGAAATGGGATCAAGACATGATGTGCGGATTGGTCATGGAGGCGGCCCAGGAGATCTTCCGCTTCGTGGTTCACCATTTGTTAAAAACGCTCCCGCAAGTCAGTATGTTGCTCAAGCTCCAGAGTATGCAACGTCGCAAGCATCAGCTGTTAATCTTGAGGAACTACTTCGCAAGCAATTAGAAGAGCAAGCAGAGCGTGCCCGTCGTCGACATTCATCACTCCAACCAGAGGTAACACACAACACAGGTGCACTAACGTTGGCAACAGCAAGTCGTGATACAGGTGGTTCTCTTCATGAACGAAGAGGAAGACAATTCTAGCTTCTTTTCTCTCTTCAAAATTTATGGTATACTAAAGTTGTAAATCCTAAATCCTAATTTCTAAACCCTAAACATTTTGAATTTTGGTACTTGTGATTTGTTTGGGATTTGGTTTTTGGAGCTTAGAATTTTTTACTTTTATGGCCGATTCAGCTAACCGACACGCAGAACTAGACAAGATTCGTAATATTGGTATTATTGCGCATATTGACGCAGGCAAGACAACCACAACAGAAAGAATCCTCTACTACACCGGACGTACCTACAAAATTGGAGACATCGACGAAGGAAATACCCAAATGGACTGGATGGAGCAGGAAAAAGAAAGAGGTATTACTATTGTGTCTGCTGCCACCACTGCATTCTGGACTCATACGGGAGACAAAGCTGGTCAGGAAAATCAGTATAGAATTAATATTATCGATACACCAGGGCATGTGGACTTTACTGCAGAAGTAGAGCGCTCTCTCAGAGTCCTCGATGGTGGCATTACTGTCTTAGATGCAGAAGAAGGTGTGCAGTCACAGTCAGAGACTGTTTGGAGACAAGCAGACAAATATAAAGTACCAAGAATTTGTTTTGTAAATAAAATGGACAAGTTGGGTGCAGACTTTTTGGCAACAGTAAAATCTATCGAGGATAGACTTGGTGCAAATCCTGCAATTATGGTACTCCCAATTGGGTCAGAAAATACCTATGTTGGTAATGTGGATTTACTTACCAGGACTTCTTTAAAATGGCACTCAGACGATTTAGGTGCATCATTTGACACAACAGATGAAGTCCCAGAGGATATGAAGGCCCAGGTAGAGGAATATAGACAAAAATTAATAGAAAAAATTGCAGAAACAGACGATGTGCTTTTGGAAAAATATCTTGGTGGTGTAGAGCCAACAGTAGATGAGCTTAAAAAAGCGCTTCGCGCAGCAGTTATTGCATATAAATTAGTACCAATTTATGCAGGTACATCCCTTCGAAATAAAGGAGTACAACCACTTCTTGATGCTGTTGTTGATTATTTACCCTCTCCAATGGATTTGGCAGAGCTTAAGGGAATTAATCCTAAGACAGAAGCTCCAGAAGTACGAAAATTAGTCCCTGAAGAAAAATTGTCTGGACTCGCATTTAAAATCCAAATAGACCCACATGTTGGAAAACTTACCTACTTTAGAGTGTATTCTGGAAAAGTAGAGGCAGGAAGTTATATTTATAACTCTACAAAAAATATTACTGAGCGTGTTGGTCGTATTCTTCTTATGCATGCAAATACCAGAGAAGAAATTAAAGAAGCATATGCAGGAGAAATTGTCGCACTTGTAGGACTTAAAGACACCATAACAGGAGATACTTTGTGTGATGATAAATCCCCAATTGTCCTTGAAAAAATTACTTTCCCAGAGCCTGTTATTTCTTTGGCAATTGAGCCTCAGACAAAAGCAGACCAAGAAAAATTAGGCTTAGCATTAAAGCGCTTAACAGAAGAAGACCCAACCTTTACTGTTAAGACCAATCACGAGACCAACCAGACCATTATTTCTGGAATTGGAGAATTGCAGCTGGAAGTTATGGTAGACAGAATGAAGCGCGAATTTGGCGTCTTGGCTAATGTTGGCGCACCACAAGTTGCTTACAAAGAGACTATTGGACAAGAAGCGTCTGCAGAAGGCAAGTATATTCGACAATCCGGAGGACGAGGACAATATGGTCACTGCTATCTTAAGCTGGAGCCAAAGCCACGAGGAGAAGGAAACGAATTCGTAAATGCTATTAAAGGAGGAGCAATTCCAGCAGAATTTATTATTTCTGTTCAAAAAGGCGTTAAGGAAACAGAAGAAAATGGTGTGCTTTTGGGCTATCCAATTGTAGATACCAAAGTTACACTGTATGACGGATCGTATCATGATGTTGATTCTTCCGATGTTGCCTTTAAGATTGCTGCATCTATGGCTTTCCAAAATGCATCCAAGAAAGCCGATATGCAACTTTTGGAGCCTATCATGTTGGTTGAAGTCACTACTCCAAGTGAATTTATGGGAGATATTATTGGAGATTTGTCTAGTAAAAGAGCACAAATTTCTGGTACAGAAGAGAGAAGTAGAGCAACAATTATTAAGGCTATGGTGCCACTTTCAGAGCTTTCTGGATATGCAACACAAATTAGAAGTATGTCTCAGGGTCGTGCATCGTACTACATGGAGCCAAGTCATTACGAGCCAGTACCACGAAATATTGTCCAAGACCTTCTTGCCAAATCCACCTTTACTGGAAGAGTAGAGTAATGCTTCGATAGACAATCATCGTAGGACTTATATTTCTTATTGCAAAGAGAAAACGCCTCATGTATAAATGACACTATCATATGCCTAGTAGAACTATAGATATGCCTCAAGACGGAGAACCAAGAAAAGCCGGTAGTGGTGGAGAGGGAAAGCTTGGTAATTCTTTGAATTCAAGAAGTCCAAAGCCTGATAGGAGAAGAAAAGATAGGTTACAGGGTGCAAGTTCTGCGGAGACAGATCATTTTCATGGAACTCAGCGATTAAGGGATCGCAAGATACTTTTGGAGAAAGCAATGGCTACTGCAGCTGGTTTTGTGGAGGTTGAGAGGGAAGGAGATTGGACAGGTGTACGCATTACTATTCCAGCAGGTCCAAATCATGTGATCGATGTAAACCGTGATGAAGCGCTTGATCTTCATGATCGTCTAAGAGATATGTATCAAAGAAGACTAGCACTCCATGCACAGAGTAAGAGTCCAGGCGTAAGAGAGGGTGCAAGAAAATTGAAAAAAAGAGATGGTGATGGTCCTATTCCTGCTCATAAAAGGCCACCTCAAAGAGAAGAGGAAGACGTTTGGACACGAGCTTACGATGATGAAAAATCTCCATAAGGATTAAATGATTCTTAGGAATTGGAATTTATAACAAGCCTTCTTTTTTCATTTTTGCTAGCATTTTTCTTTTTAATTCTGCTCTTACTTCTGCTCTTTGATCGTCCAATGCATCTCTTACTCCCTCTCGTACATCTCCTGCCCTAGGAGCTCTTCCTTCTCTATCTCTTAGTCTTGTTCTAACTTCTTGTTCTAAAGCTCTTCTTAGTGGAATTTGTTGGCTAACCTCATTGGGTGTTGCTTGGCGTACGTCTTGAACAATACGAAGTCCTTTTCCGTCTGCGGTTGTTATTACTTTTAATTTTGGTCCATCTGGCATGGAGAAACTATAGATGGTTTTTATATAAATAACAAGAGAGTTAATGAGAATAAGCTAATACTATTTTGAAAAACTAAAATTATAGTTATCTTTGCTGATTAAGTCTTTGATTTACTTGTCTTCGACTTGGGAGGTGTCCTAATTCGTCATAAAGCTGTTGTATGGTTTGCCTTCTTAATCTTCGTCTATCTGCCTCGCGGTCTCTTACTTCTATTGCAGATGGGTATTCTTTTCTTCGTGCTGCAGCTTCTCTTGACATCTGCTCGCGTATTTCCCTAGCAGTTGGCGTATATACTTCTTCAACTCCGTCACCCGCTAAAACTGTTTTAACCTGATTTGATGTTGCGTCTTTTCTGTCTGTTGCCATGGGAGTACTATAGAGATTTCTTAGAGGGAAAGCAAGAAGAATTTAAAAGAAGTTGCTATTCGTCCATTGGTCTTCCCTTTTCATCCTTGGCTTGCATAATAGTTACAGGCTCGTCCAAACCAGGAATGTGGTATTTTACAGACATAGTTCCGTGTCCCATATCTCTCATGATTGGACGGCGCGCCTGAGAAGGATCTGCAAGATAAGTTTCACGATTGACGGCTTTTTGGAGGGCATCATCTGTAGCTTTCTCGTCAGCTGCGCTTCGCATAGACTCTGGTCTTGAAGGACTAAGACGCGTATTTCCTCCTCTTAAAGGCTGAGGACGAAAATCTCTTCCTCTTGAGGAATGACGATCGTCATGTCTTTCTGCTGCTTGCCCCATCCGCATTACTATCGCAAAGTACAAAATAAAAAACAAGTCTATTGATTTTTTTAAAAATATGTTAATATGGGCTAGCCCCTAAAAATTTCCCCTGTTGAGATCCTTCGCTTTGTTCAGGATGACGTGGGGAAAGCTTGCAATCTTTCTTACATTTGCTACGATAGATTATATGGAAATCTTGTTGTCCTGGCTGGTCTCTGCTTTAGCTATTCTTGTTACTGCCTATGTATTGCCTGGGGTACATATTGCCAATATTCTTACAGCACTTATTACTGCAGTTGCTTTGGGAGTAATTAATAGCATTCTTAAGCCTATCCTTCTTCTTCTTACCCTTCCCATAAATATTCTTACTTTAGGTCTTCTTACTTTTGTTATTAATGCGCTCTTGGTACTTCTTGCTGCACATATAGTGCCAGGATTTGTTGTAGAGGGATTTTGGTGGGCTTTGGCATTTAGTATAGTTTTGTCTATTGTTAATTCCTTCTTGGGCAACCTCTCCAAGTGACAGCTTGCCTACCACTTCCTTGCAGCCACCAGTCTACCCAATTTCAGGGTGACGCTCGGGAGGGACTCGCTAAATGTAATTCGATTACCGATTGGTTTGAATAAAGCAAAATAGTTGCACATCGAATTCCAATTCACCTGAGAATTGGGAATAGCCTGCTGTCTGCATATATAATGCAACGGATGGTAAATTAAAACTACCTACGATACATCATAGGTTTCAACCCTTAACCCTTCACTCTTAGACTATTTCCATACAGCGAAAAGGGCGCCAAATACTGCAAAACTTACTAAGAAATATCCAGTGTCTATAAGAAATGCACCAAATTTTTTACCAGAAAAAATCCAATTACCAAATTGTGTTGTTGCAGTAAATCCAAGCCAAGCCATTCCTCCAATGAGTGCACCTGTCATCCAATTGCTTGCGCCTGTTACATTCACCAACCAATTCATAAAATATGCGAGTACCAATGCAGACACAAACATCATGCCGTACTTCATTCCCATGCTGCCATCTTTTTTTGCTTTTTCCATGGAGTCTTTTGTGTATCCGTTAAATTCCATCCACATTTTTCCAAAGACAGGTCCATACCATAAAAATCCTAAAGCCATATTAAAAATACCAGCTACTACAATTGCTACATAATTCATTTATTTCTCACCCCCTTTCCCTTCCAGGCCTACTTCTTCTTTGTTGGCGAGGTTTTCCATGCTTTCTGAGTCTTCTGGGAGGTTTTTCTTGTTGCAGTCCATAGGGTACTACCATGTGACCACCACTATCTACGTGCATTCTTAATGGGCGTGGACCATTCTTGGGTGGTTGGGGACCAGGCTTACGTCTTTTTTTTGGAGGTGGACTTTCCTGTTGTTCTGGCTGAGGAACTCCATAGAATCTATGGACAGTATCCAGTTGGGTCATTAGCATTAGTATAAAACCTTTTAAATGCTATAATCAATCGGTGAAAAAAATCTTAGGGTTTTTATTTCTTTGCATTGGTGTAGTATTATTTTTTATTTTTATCTGGGGAAATAGGACTCAATCAGGTCAACCACATACAGCGCTCGCAACACCAACTAAAAAATCTTCTCAAGCAGTAAAAATTTCTCAATCTACATTATTTGTCCCCTACTGGACACTAGATTCTCTTGCTAGGAATTACGATGAATACATTTATTTTGGTATATCGCCCACTGAAAAGGGTATAGATACAACAGACGAAGGATATAAAGGCATTCCATCTTTTGTTGTCCAGACTCAAGGACACAAAACACTTCTAACACTAAGAATGTTGGACACATCATTTTCTTCAAGACTATTCCAGGATGAGGATATGCAGGAAAAAATTATTCGCAATACGTTGCAAGTAGCAAGTAATAATGGATTCGATGGAATTGTTTTGGATTTGGAATATAGTGGACTTGCTTTTCCAACGGTTACAAAATCTATTACAGATTTTTCTATAAAATTTGCCAAAGAAGCGCATGGAAGTAGTTTGTCATTTTATCAAGTGCTCTATGGAGACACATTTTATTTAGCCCGACCATACAATGTAAAGGACATTGCACAACAAGTAGATGGTATTTTTGTGCTGTCGTATGATTTTCATAAAGCAAATGGCACTCCAGGGCCAAATTTTCCCATGAGTAAAAGCGCAGATTCAGACTACACTTTTTTACAAATGTTGAGTGATTTTTCCAAAGATGTGCCAAAAGAAAAATTAATAATTACTTTTGGTATGTTTGGGTACGATTGGGTAGTGGACGATAAGGGTAGATCTATTGGTAGCGCAACGAGTCTTTCAACAAATGAGGCTTTGAAAAAATTTATTGGCACATGTAACTTTAAAAGCTGTGAAATTAATTCAAATAAATTCTTTGAAACACAGGCAACATATATTGATGTAGATAAAGAAAAGCACGAAGTGTGGTTTGAAGATTTGTCTTCTGTGGAAAGAAAAGAAGAAGTACTACAGCAAAATGGTATTTCTAAAATTGGCTTCTGGGCAAATGGATACTTCTAGGCACTCCATCTTGCGTATATGCCTGTAGATAAAAGTCTTTTTCCAAGTGTTTCTTCTAGACATAATTCACCAACTTCTACATTTCCTTTAGGCAGAAAATCCTTCAGGACATTTTCTAGCATAATGCTGGACGAAGAAATTGCATATGCATTAACAACTATAAATAAAGGAGTTGCACTTAAGATTTGAGCACATTTTTCTAAAAGCTTGGGAAAATTCTCGTTAAATTTCCAAATTTGTCCTTCGGCTCCATGTCCATAGACGGGTGGGTCCATAATAATTGCGTCGTACGTATTGCCTCTTTTTACTTCTCTTTCTACAAATTTTAGACAATCATCCAGTATCCAGCGAATTGGCTTTTTTTCTAGTCCAGAGATAATTTGATTGTCTCTTGCCCAAGAAATAGAAGGCTTAGATGCGTCTACATGAGTAACTTGTGCTCCGGCAGCGGCTGCTGCAAGACTGGCAATGCCAGTATAGGCAAATAAATTTAAGACGCTAATTGGCCTATTGGCATGTTTTATTTTCTCTTGCATAAATTCCCACTGGAGACTTTGCTCGGGGAATACGCCTGTGTGCTTAAAAGAAGTAAGCCTAGCCCAAAAAGACAAATCTTTCCAAGTCATTTTCCATTTTTCTGGAATTGCTCTTTTAAATTTCCATGTACCCTTATCTTGTTGCGTCCTAATAAATTGCACATCTGCTTTGTGCCATTCTTGTAATGCTTTTGGTTGCCAAATTGCTTGTGGGTCTGGACGCACTGTTGTGTATGGACCAAATCTTTCGTAGCGCATGCCATGACCGCTATCGAGTAATTCATAATCTTTCCACCCGGGAGTACTAAGAATGTTCATGAGTACTATTGTACATGTCATCCTGAACGAAGTGAAGGATATATTCTTCGTTTCACTCAGAATGACAAAATTACTGTCGGAATTTAAAAAAGGGTATTGACGAAGTTTTTTTCATGCTGTATACTAATATTCAGTCTCACGAAAGTTGAGACTTTTTTCAGCCAAAGGCTGATGGGCCTCTGGCCCAAAATAATTTATTTATGGCAACATTTCAACGAAACAAACCACACGTAAATATCGGAACTATTGGTCACGTCGACCATGGTAAGACCACAACAACAGCAGCAATTGCAACCGTTTTGGCACAACATCCAGAATTCGGAGCAACAGAAGCAAAAGCTTACGACCAAATTGACAATGCCCCAGAAGAAAAAGCACGCGGAGTCACCATTAACATTTCCCACATTGAATACGAAACAAAGAAAAGACACTATGCACACATCGATGCTCCAGGTCATGCTGATTATATTAAGAACATGATTACCGGAGCAGCACAAATGGATGGTGCTATCTTGGTTGTTAGTGCAGCAGATGGTCCAATGCCTCAGACAAGAGAGCACATTCTTCTTGCACGACAAGTTGGTGTACCTGCAATTGTTGTTTACCTTAACAAGTGCGACATGGTACAAGATCCAGAACTTCTTGATTTAGTTGAAATGGAAGTAAGAGAGCTTCTTACAAAATACCAATATCCAGGAAACGATGTACCTGTTATTCGAGGATCTTCTCTTAAAGCATTAGAAGGTGACGAAGCATACAAGACAAAAATTCTCGAGCTTATGGATGCAGTAGATAGTTACATCCCAGATCCAGTCCGAGACACAGCAAAACCATTCCTTATGCCTGTTGAAGACGTTTTCTCTATTAAAGGTCGAGGAACAGTTGTAACCGGAAGAATTGAAAGAGGAGAAGTAAAAGTTAATGAGCCTGTTGAAATCGTTGGAATGAAAGCAACCATGCAATCAGTTGTTACCGGAGTAGAAATGTTCCGAAAGCAATTAGATAGTGGTATGGCAGGAGATAATGTAGGACTTTTACTTAGAGGAGTAGAAAAAGATGATGTAGAAAGAGGACAAGTTGTTGTTAAGCCAGGAAGTATTACACCACACACACAATTTGAAGCAGAAGTGTACGTACTTGCTAAAGAAGAAGGCGGACGACACACACCATTCTTTAATGGATACCGACCACAATTTTATATCCGAACAACAGACGTTACTGGTAATGTAACGCTCGCAGCAGGAACAGAAATGGTTATGCCAGGAGACAATACAAAAATGACAGTCGAGCTTATTGTACCAGTTGCTCTTGAAGATGGCGTACGATTTGCTATCCGAGAAGGTGGAAAGACAGTTGGAGCAGGTGTTATCACCAAAATCCTCAAATAACTTCTAAATATATGAGTGCAGAGAAAACAACATCAGGTAAGCCATTTGTAATGAAGGATGTATCTGGATCAGGAGATGCGGTACTTGCAAGAGTCAGAGCAGCCGCAGATGTAAATAACGATAGTCACGGAAATGGACATGGTAGAGGAAGATCTACAATTGTTGCAACTCCAGCAACCCCAAGACCTTCTAATGGGTAATAATTAATCGTCCATTATTGAGGAGATGCCGCCACCAGGCGGTTTTTTAATACCTGCGGACCATACTCACTCTTGCAAAAAATAATAGATAATTATATAGTTTTACTATGAAGAAATTACTTATTGTGCTTTTTGTTGCAGTAACTCTTTTAGCACTACCCGCTCAATCTCTCGCATTTTCCCATGGTCCACTTATTCGGGTACGACAGGGTACAAGTACTAACTGGGCAGGCTTTGCAGCACTTACCAGCCTTCTTAATCCACAAGCAAATGTGGTAAATAGTGTAAAAGGGAGTTGGGTTGTCCCAACACTTACCTGTGGAGCAACAAGTGCCTATTCCTCTGCATGGGTTGGTATGGATGGATATAGCAATAGTACTGTTGAGCAAACGGGTACAGAGCATGATTGCAGTAATGGTGCGTCAAGTTATTATGCATGGTACGAAATGTACCCTAAGCCTGGATATAAGGTGCCTTTAGTAGTAAAAGCAGGAGACAGTATTACTGCAGAAGTTGTGTATAGCAATACAAAAGGACAATTTACTCTCACGTTGCAAAATACAACTACTGGTAAAAGCTATTCTACGGTCCAAAGAAACAATAAAGCAGCAAGGTCGTCTGCTGAATGGGTTGTTGAGGCACCATGGAGTGGTGGTGTCTTGCCACTTGCCAATTTTGGCACACTATCATTGAGTAATTCTTTGGTAAATGGTGTTGCAGTTGGGGCAAGTGGACTTGCAACAGATAAAATAGATATGGTGAGTAGTGATAGTAGTTATACCAAAGCATCAACATCTACACTTACCAATAATACTGACTTCAGTGTAACCTGGCTCCACGAGTAATTTTTAATAAAACGTCTCCATGGGTTTGTAATTGTATTTGTTATAATACAAGTTATGACTTTTGGACCCAAAGATTTAGCAAAACTTCTTGAGCGAACAGACCTTAAGATTCCTTTTGAAGAATTTATTAAAGTAGTCGGTGAAGTGTATAATCTAGGAAAAATTTACTCTTATGCGCCTATTCTCGAGGGTTATGAAGACGCAAATATACGGCTTTCTGCGGAAAAAGGTGAGTATGTCTTAAAAATCTTTGCAAGGGAGAAGACATTCGATCAAGTAAAAAGCTATGCAGATGTTTTGCAAGAAGCAAAGAAAAGAAAACTCCCCTTAACAGAATTAGAGGTAGGAAATCAAGGATATTTAAGTACTTTTACGCACAAAAATACAACAATCTATTATTATCTTACTATTTTTTTCCATGGTAAAAGTCTTGTATTTTATACACCCTATCTGAGTGAAATGCGAGATGTTGTAAAAATTCTTGCCAAATTTAATCAGCTAGATATCCCAATTGTTGATTCATATGATTCATGGGGAAGTAAAAATTTGGTTAGAGAATATGCTGAGAATGGAAATCATGTATCTGAAGACATACAAAAAATTATTTTTCCAATTGTTCAAGAAATGAAAAAGTTGGATATATCAACTTTTAGTAAAGGAATAATTCATGGTGACTTACAAAGAAAGCACGTGTTGAAAAGCAAAGAGGGTGCTTATTGTCTCTTGGATATGGGTTGCATACGAAAAGATGCTAAGGTATTTGATTTGTCTATCTTTCTTGCTTGGTTTTGTCTTGGCGAGGAGACATGGGACAAAAAAGATGAAATAATTAAAGATATTTTGAAAGAATATACAAAGATTAACCCTCTTTCTCAAGAAGAGTTGGTAGTACTACCTATGCTTGTGCAAGCTTCCTATGCTGCATATCTACTCAAAACATCCGTTCTTCTTAAATTTGGTGACACTAGTGAGGAAACAAGAAATTGGCATGACCAATCGTTAAAAATGCTAAAGCTTTTCGAAATGTGGAACTGGAAGATATAAGCCTAGACAAGCTAAGTCAGTTATAGTATAATTACATTCATTAGTTCTTTAAAAGACATATGCCTAAAGGAAGAATTCGAGTTAGATTAAAAAGTTATGACGCGAGAGTAATAGACTCTACCTGTCAGCAAATTCTAGATACCGCCATAAGGACTGGCGCAAAGGTTGTTGGACCTATCCCTCTTCCTACAGATAGAAGTGTCTACACAGTTAACAAATCCCCTTTCATAGAAAAAAATCACCGAGACCATTTTGAAATCCGTATCCACAAAAGACTCATCGACATTGTTTCCCCAACAGAAAAAACCATTGATTCCTTGACCCACCTTGAGCTCCCAGCAGGTGTGGATATAGAAATAAAAATGTAGTTCGGGAACTCAGAAATTCAGAAATTCAGAAATACCCGCCACCAGGCGGTTTTTTAATGCCTTCTGCTATAATCATTTCATGAATAATCCTTGTACTTTTTATATTGTGAGGCATGCAGAGTCTGAGGCAAATATTCAAAAAAGATATGCTGGCAATTTCGACGCACCATTAACAGAAAATGGGCATTTACAGGCTCAGGAAATGGCAAAGCAATTTAAAAATATTCATTTTGACGCAGCATTCTCATCTGACTTATCTCGTTCGTATAATACAGCGCAAATCATTGCCAATGAGCACACTGTTGCAGTAGTTGCAAAAAAACTCCTTCGCGAAAAATCACATGGTATTGTTGAAGGGAAAAGGCATGATGAATTAGAAGAAGACATAAGGAAAAAAATGGACGTGTATCATGCGCTGGATGCAGATGCAATGTGGACCCATAAAGCAGTAGAGGGTATGGAAAGCCTAGAGGAGACAGCGGGTAGATTTATTACGTTTCTTAGGGAAACAGCCTTGGCATACCCAAATAAAACACTATTGATAGTATCCCATGGAGGGTCGATGAGGTCCCTTCTTGCTCATTTGGGCTTTGCTTCTATTAAGGAGTTACCCTCGACTAGTGCAGCTAATGCAAGCTATATTGTGCTTAAGTCAGATGGAGTAGAATTTGAGATAGCTAAAATAGTTGGGATAGAGAAAAAATAGTGAATAATTTTTGTACTTTCTATATTGTAAGACATGGTGAATCAGAAGATAATTTGAAGGGCATAACTTCAGGCAGCAAAAATCCAAATCTTAGTGAAAATGGTAGGATACAGGCACAAAAACGTGGTGAAGAGTTTAAAAATATTTCATTTAGTGCGGCTTTTTCCTCGAATTATATGAGATCGCAGGAATCAGCAAAGCTTATACTTCTTGATGATGAAATTGCTATCCAGGCAACAGACGCTCTGAAAGAGCGCATGTGGGGAGAATTGGAAGGACAAAGCAAGAAAAATCTTCAGGGAGCACTCAGAGAAGCACGTGATGCATACAACAAGCTATCATATAAGGAAAAATATCGCGTTAAGTTTGCTCAAGGAATGGAATCAGATAAGGAAATGATGGGGAGATTTATTACTTTTCTTCGTGAGATTGCACTTGCCTACCCCAATAAAAATGTATTACTTATAACTCACGGTAATATTATGCGGACATTTCTTATGCACTTAGGTTATGCAACGCCTCAGGAACTACCCTCGGAATCGGTAAAAAACACCGGCTATATGATAATAAAATCTGATGGTGTTGAATTTGAGGTAGTCAAAACAGTTGGGATAGAGAAAAAAGTGCCTATCTCCTAAGGGGATTTCCGCGGGCTGGGTGAAATCCTCTTGCTCTACCAAGACTGTCTCCATTCCACGGTACTTGAGGCTGTCCATTTACTCTTTCTTGCCAGGGTTGTTCTGCCTGTCCCTGATTTTTAGGTTGTTTTTTGGAGGAAGGAGACGATGCAGGTTGGGTGCTTTGGTCTTCTTTTTCATCTTCTATAATCATAGAATCCCATTCTACTATCTTTTTTCTTTTGGTCAACATAAAGATTTGTCAGGAAAATGACCAATTTTTGACAGATACCCCTGCCTATTGCGTGCCTTAGTCCTTTCTGATACAATACTAATGTTTTGTCAACATGATTCGACTTAAGAAAACGGATCGATCGTAAAAGTAGCTTCAGTTACCCTCAAGAGTAGAGTGGCCTGGTAGCCACTTTTTTGTTGGCAATTTCAAATAAGTATTAAATATGTTAGCAGTAATTGGTACAAAAGCAAGACAAACACAAAAGTTTCTCGTTAATGGGACACGAATTCCTGTGACAGTCGTATCTACCCCTGGGAATACTGTCATGATGACGAAGACCCAAGACAAAGAAGGATATTGGTCTGTCCAACTTGGATATGGAGCACGAAAAAATACCAATAAGCCACAAATGGGACATGCAAAAAAGGCGCAATTAGACAAGGCGCCTATTTTTATTGCAGAAGCACGATTTTCAGAAAAAGAAGCAGCAAATCTCCCAACGCAGGGAGATTTAATTTTAGCAAGTACTGTCCTTGAGCCAGGAGACATTATCGATGCACGAGGTAAGTCCAAGGGAAAAGGATTTGCTGGAGGTGTTAAGCGATATGGATTTAGGGGCGGTCCAAAGACTCATGGTCAGTCAGATAGACATAGAGCACCAGGATCTATTGGCTCTGGTACAACTCCCGGAAGAGTATATAAAGGAAAAAGAATGGCTGGAAAAATGGGTAATGACATGACAACTCTGAAGAATTTAGAAGTTGTAAAGGTAGGAGAAGATTTTGTCTGGGTAAAAGGTGTTGTGCCTGGACCAATTGGTGCAGTAGTAGTATTGTCTCCAACAGGAAAGAAAAATAAAAAGTTTGTTGAGGTCTTAAAGACTCCAGAAGAGCAAGCAGCAGCTGATGCAGAGGTAGCACGAATTGCAGAAGAAGAGGCAAAAGTAGCAGCGCAAGCCGCAGAGGAAGCAGAAAAAGCTCGTCCAGAGGACGATCAGCCTCTGGCTGAAGCGTCTGCAGAGAAACAAGCTGAAGAGTCTGCAAAAGCAGCAGCAGAAGCAGCACCTGTTGAAGAGCCAAAGACAGAAGCACCAGCAGAGGTAGCACCAGAAGTAAAAGAAGAAGAGCCAGTTGAAGAAGTTGCAGCTGAAGCAAAAGAGGAAGCACCAGAATTGAAGCCAGAAGTAGCAGAAGTAGCTGAAGAATCCAAGGAAGAACCTAAGGATCCTTCGGCAAGCTCAGGACAAGAAGAGGAGGCTAAATAACCTATGGTAGAAAAAAAGACAGTTAAAAAAATAGTAAAGAAAGCAGCAGCGAAACCAGTTGTTAAAAAGGCTGCAAAACCTATAGCAAAGGTGGTTGTAAAAGCACCTGTTAAGCCAGTTGTAAAAGTAGCAGCTACTCTTTCTGTTGTCTTATACGATGCAACAGGAAAAGAAACAGGTACAGTAAAATTACCAGAAGCAGTCTTTGGGGCAAAAATTAATAAGCCTCTTATGGCTCAAGCAGTACGAGTGTACTTAGCCAATCAGCGCATGGGCGCAGCAGTCACAAAGACACGAAGTGAGGTTACCTTAACAACAGCAAAGTGGTATAGACAAAAAGGCACAGGGAGAGCACGACATGGAGCTCAGTCTGCACCAATTTTTGTTGGTGGAGGTACAGCACACGGACCAAAAGCAAAAGATTATTCATTGCAATTGTCTTCCCAAATGAAAAGAGCAGCAACATTGTCTTCTCTTTCTGCAATGGCAAAAGAAGGTAATGTAAAAGTAGTCGCAGGACTTTCGTCTGTAGAGCCAAAGACAAAATTAGCAGCGAAAGCACTTATTGGTATGGGACTCTCTGGCAAGAAAGCACTTGTTATTATGCCAGAGCATATGGACATAGTATTTCGAGCATATAGAAATATAGACAGAGTAAAGGTTGCCAGGGCAAGCTTACTCACAACATACGACATTCTTAATGCAGGAACACTCGTTGTTATGCAGGAGACACTCGCTGCACTGGAGAAGCAGTTTAAGAAGGAGAGCAAATAATGAATACATTAATTAGACCTGTTTTTACAGAAAGATCCATGAATGATGCAGATAATAGTCGATTTACTTTTATTGTTGGGCTATCTGTTGGTAAAGACGAAATAAAAAAAGCAGTAGAAGCTGCATATAGTGTGAAAGTGCTCGATATTGCAACAGTAGTTGTAAAAGGAAAAGGAAAACGAGTTGGAAAAAAGAGAACAGAAAAACTCTTAGGAAAATACAAAAAAGCAATAATAAGACTCGAAAAAGGACAAAAAATTGATGCATTCGATTTAGGAGAAAAGAAAAAATAATATGAAATTAAAACAAATTAGAAAGAAAAATTCAGGAAGAAATAATTCAGGAAAAGTAACCGTACGACATCAAGGCGGTGGAGAGAAGCGATTTCATAGAACAATCGACTTTAAAAGAGATAAGGTTATTGCGGGAGTAGTTGCTGCAATAGAATATGATCCTAATAGAACTTGTGACATAGCTTTGATACAATACACGGACGGAGAAAAAAGATACATCCTTTGTCCTGAGGGATTAAAAGTAGGAGATAGCGTCGTTGCAGGACAAAATGTAGAAATTAAAGTTGGCAATGCAATGCCAATGTCCCAGATTCCCGTTGGTACATTTATTCATAATGTCGAATTGACACCAGGGAAAGGTGGACAATTAGCAAAATCAGCAGGTGTTAGCGCAACATTGGCAGCAAGAGAGGGAGGATATGCTCATCTTAAGATGCCAAGTGGTGAAGTAAGAAAAGTACCGGTAGATGGAATGGCAACAGTGGGTCAAGTTGGACGAGTTGGACATAAGAATGAAGTTATTGGAAAAGCAGGACGAGCAAGACACATGGGTATTCGTCCAACAGTACGAGGAGTTGCTCAAAATCCTCGCTCTCACCCTCACGGAGGAGGAGAAGGAAGAAGCGGAATTGGACTTAAGCGTCCTAAGACATATGCAGGAAGAACTGCAGTTGGAAAAAGACGACATCCAAAGAAATATTCCAACAAATATATTTTACAAAAAAGAAAGAATAAAAGAGGTCAATAAATATGAGTAGAAGTGCAAAAAAAGGACCATACGTAGATAAAAGAGTCATGCAGAAAGTATTAAAGCAGAAAGAATCTGGAGACAGAGGCGTGATTAAGGTGTGGATTCGAGCATGCCAGATTGCTCCCGAATTCGTTGGTCACACATTTGGAGTACATAATGGACGGATATTTGTAAATGTATACATTGTTGAAAGTATGGTAGGTCATAGACTTGGTGAATTTGCACCAACCAGAACCTTTAGAAGTCACGGAAGAGTTGTTGCACGAGAAATAAGTAAGACATAAGCCTATGACACAAGCACAAGCACGAACAACAGGAGTCAGAATAAGTACACGAAAAGTAAGGCTGGTTGCAGATGCAATTCGCAATATGTCCGTAACAAAGGCATTGCAGCTTCTGTCTACAACGCCAAAGCATGGAGCAAGTATTTTGCTCAAAACAGTTAAAAGTGCAGTAGCGAATGCAGTACAAAAAGGAGCAGACGAGGCAAGCTTGCAAATAGTTGGGATAGAAGTTGATGGTGGACCAACCTTGCGAAGAATGCATGTAGGGTCGAGAAGTCACATGAGAGCATACACAAAAAGAAGTACTCATGTGCGAATAATTGTAAGCGACATGAAAACAGAAGAAAAGAAGTCGTCCGACGCTAAAGCTTTGGACGATAAAAAAGGAGAAACTAAATAATGGGACAAAAAATCAATCCAAAAGTATTACGACTTGGTACAGTATACAACTGGGAATCCAGATGGTTTAACGAAAGAAATTATAAAGGAACACTTTTGGAAGATTATAAATTGCGAAAAGCACTCATGGAAAAATTAAAATTTGCAGGAGTTGCTTCAATAGAAATTGAAAGATCTATTAATAGCGTTAAATTACTTATAAATGTTAGTAAGCCAGGTATGGTTATCGGACGAGCAGGTACAGGTCTTGAGGATTTAAAAAAATATGTTATGCAGCTTTTCAAAACACTTGATGGAAAAAAAGCAGGAAAAAATGCGCCACGAGTTGATTTGCGAGTTGAAGGAATTAAAGAGCCAAATCTTAACTCCTTTTTAGTTGCAAAAAATGTTGCAGAAATGCTTATAAAGAGACTTCCCTTTAAAAGAGTCTTAAATAGTAATGCAGAAAGAGTTATGGGAGCAGGAGCAAAGGGAGTCCGAATTGTTTTGTCAGGAAGAATTAATGGCTCAGAAATTGGAAGACGAGAAAAGATTCAGGTTGGCAAGGTACCATTGTCAACAATTAGAGAAGATATAGAATATGCAAGTTATCCTTCTCTCACAAAAAAAGGATATATCGGTGTAAAAGTATGGATTAATCAGCCAGAAGTGAAAGGAATATAACAATGTTAGTACCAAGACGAGTAAAATATAGAAAACAAATGAGAGGGACCAGAACAGGTGTTGCATCTCGTGGAACAACACTTTCCAATGGAGATTTTGGAATTCAGACATTGGAGTCAGCATGGGTAACGAGTCGTCAAATAGAGGCAGCAAGACGTGCAATTACTCATTACATTGCAAGAGGAGGAAAAGTTTGGATTAAAATATTTCCAGATAAGCCAATTTCTAAAAAGCCACCAGAAGTAAGAATGGGATCTGGAAAAGGAGATATCCATGAATACGTAGCAGTGGTAAAGCCAGGAAGAATACTTTTTGAAATGGGTGGAGTAACAAAAGCTATTGCAATGGAAGCATTGCGATTGGCATCACATAAATTACCGGTCAAGACAAAATTTGTTATGAAAGGTGAATAATATATGGCAAAAGTAAAAAAACCAACAACAGAGAAAAGTACAGATGAAATGCAGGTTGCAATTGCAGATTTGCGAGCTGAAATAAATAAGCTTGCAATGGAAAATGCAAAAAGACAATTAAAAAATACAACCAGTATGCGAACAAAAAAAGACGAATTGGCAAGACTTTTAACAAAAATGAATATGGTAAAATTTCTTGAAAAAAGTAGTGTAAAGGAGGAGCAAAAATAATGGCACACAAAACATTAACAGGAATTGTAATATCAACAAAAATGGTAGGAAGTGTAACAGTCGAGGTAACTCGTAAAACGCCTCATCCATTGTACAGAAAGCTTATTACAAGAAGTAAAAAATATATTGCAGATAGTCGAGGCGTGGATGTAAAAGAAGGCCAAGAGGTAACACTTGTTGAAACTCGAAAAATGGCTGGCAATAAGCATTTTGCAGTGACCCGTTCAGCGAGTTCAGGGCAAGAAGGAGGCAAAAAATAATATGATTCAGCACAGAAGTATGCTTGTAGCAGCAGATAATTCTGGAGCAAAGGTTTTGCGGGTTATTCATATCTTTGGCGGCTCTAGACGAAAATTTGGCTATATTGGAGATATTTTAAATTGTGTTGTGGTAGTAGCATCTCCGACAGGTACAGTAAAGGATAGCCAAATTGTTAAAGTAGTATTGGTACGGGCAAGAAAAGAAACAAAAAGAAAAGATGGGTCATATGTGAGATTTTCCGACAATGCAGGTGTTGTCATTGATACTATAAAAGATAAAAATCCAGTGGGTACTCGTATCTTTGGACCAATAGCAAGAGAAGTAAAAGATGCAGGATTTGCAAAAATTGCCTCTATGGCAGTAGAAGTTGTATAAAATTATGAAACTTATTAAAGGTGATGAAGTAAAGGTTGTAGCAGGAAAAGATAAAGGGAAGACTGGAAAAGTTGAAGTGTCTTACTCCAAAACAAACAAAGTATTGGTTGCGGGAGTTAATGAATACAAAAGACATCAAAAAGGCGGAATGGGTAATACAAGGTCAGAAATTATTACAATTACCAAGCCACTTCCTGTTGCAAATGTGCAGCTTATTTGTCCAAAGTGTAAAAAATTAACACGAGTAGGTTACAAAGTAGAAGTATCGGCCAAAGGCCGATCGTCCTCTGGACGAAAAGTACGAGTCTGTAGAAAATGTGGAAAGGAAATATAAGATGACATATATACAAGAAAAATATCTCAAAGAGGTAGTAAAGAAATTACAAGAAGAATTAAAAATTAAAAATATCATGGCAGTACCAAAATTGAAAAAAATTGTTATTAATATGGGTGTAAGAAATGCAGTTGCAGACAAGAAAAATATAGAAGTTGCAACAAAAGTTATGGAATTGATTACTGGACAAAAACCAAAAGTAACCAGTGCCAAAAAATCTATCTCTAGCTTTAAGCTTAGAGAAGGTGATAAAATTGGCCTGGTCGTAACCATGCGGGGAAATCGCATGTATGATTTCTACGGAAAATTGGTTGATGTTGTCATGCCTCGATTAAAAGATTTTCGAGGAGTTGGAAAAGATAGCTTTGATACCAGAGGAAATTACACAATTGGAATTTCTGAATTTACTGTTTTTCCAGAAGTTGACCCAGGTAAATTTGATAAAGTCCAAGGACTTCAAGTAACAATTACAACATCAGGTAAGACAAAAGAGGAAGGAGTAGCGCTTTTGCGGGCATTAGGAATGCCTTTTCAAAAGTAATTATATATGGCAAAAAAATCAAGTGTCGTAAAATTTTTACACAAACAAAAATTTACATCTAGAGACAGAAACAGATGCCAAATCTGTGGAAGAGCGCGCTCGTACATGAGAAGATTTGGACTTTGCAGAATGTGTTTTAGAGAATTAGCACAGAAAGGAGAATTACCAGGAGTTCTAAAGGCAACCTGGTAAAATAGCTTTCAGATGTCAGCTTTCAGTTCTTAATGAACTAGAAGCTAGTAACTAGAAACTAGTAACTGATTATTATGTATTTAGTAGCAGATTTTATTATACGGTTAAAAAACGCAGCACTCGCTCGCCGAAGAGAAGTTGTGTTGCCATACTCAAAATTAAATAAGGCAATAGGACAGGTTTTGGTAAAGCAGCATATGTTGGGAAGTATTAAGGAAGAAAGTAAAGATGGGAAGAAATCTCTCGTTGCAACAATTGTCTTTGAAAAGCGTTTGGCGGCATTTACCGATGTTGCTGTTATCTCAAAGCCATCTCTTCGAGTCTATGCAGGCGCAACAGATACTGTTGGACTTGTTGGACGAGGTCTTGGCACAACAGTTGTATCAACAAATCAAGGTGTTATGACAGGACGAGAAGCTGTCAAGAAAGGTGTAGGAGGAGAAGTCCTCTTTAAGATTTGGTAGCATGAGTAAAATAGGAAAATTACCAATTACATTAAAAGAAGGAGTAACAGTAACAGTTGTGAATAATGTTGCAACAGTGACTGGCCCTAAAGGGACACTGACATTCCCTATTCCAGCAGGAATTACTGTTGTTGTTGAAAATGACAAATTGCAAGTAGGTCAAGAATTAGCAACACGGGAGACAACAAGAGACGTTTTTGGCTTAACTCGTGCGCTTCTTGCAAATATGGTAACAGGGGTTTCAACGGGAATAGAGAAAAAATTAGAATTAACTGGAGTTGGATACAGAGCACAAGCAGCAGGATCGGATTTAACGCTTTCTGTTGGATTTTCTCATCCAGTAAAAATTAGTGCGCCAGCTGGTACAACATTTACTGTTGCAGATAATGTTATTACCATAAGTGGTATAGACAAGGCAGTTGTTGGGCTTATTGCATCTCGAGTACGTGCGGTACGACCACCAGAGCCTTACAAGGGAAAAGGTATCAAGTATGTTGGAGAAGTTATTCGAAAGAAAGCCGGAAAAGCAGCAAAGGCAGTAGGAGCAAAATAATATGAAAAGTACAGCAACACAAAGAATTAAAAAAAGAGTACGAGCAAAAATGCATGGAACTGCAGCAATGCCACGACTTTCTATTCATAGAAGCAGTAGTCATATGTATGCGCAGCTTATTAATGATGATAAAGCAGTGACAATTCTTGGTGTCAGTGAAAAAGAATTAGGTAAAGAAAAAGCAACCAAAACAGAGAGAGCAAAGGCATTAGGACTTTTACTCGCAAAGAAAGCATTAGACGCAAAAGTAAAAAAAGCAATATTTGATAGAGGAATGTATCGATATCATGGTCGAGTAAAATCACTGGCAGAAGGAGCAAGAGAAGGAGGATTACAATTCTAATGGCATTCAATAAGAATCAAAATCAAAATCAATTCAACAGACCACAATCAGATATGGTTGAGGATGTTGTGCTTATTAATAGAATTTCCAAGAAGACACAAGGTGGAAATAAAGTAAGTTTTGCAGCATTGGTTGTTGTTGGAGATAAAAAGGGAAATGTTGGAGCAGGACATGGAAAAGCAGCAGACGTTGCAGCAGCAATTCGAAAAGCTGTTTCTGCAGCAAAAAAGCATATGATTGCAGTCCCAACGGTTAATGGAACAATTCCTTTTAATGTTACTGTTAAATTGGGTGCTGCTCGAGTTATGCTTAAGCCAGCTCCACAAGGCTCTGGTATTATTGCAGGTGGATCTGTGAGAAGTGTTGTGAGTGCAGCAGGAATACATAATATTTCATCTAAAGTACTGGGAAGTGGGAATAAGGCAAGTAATGTGTATGCAGCATTAGAGGCATTAAAACAAGTTGGAGATATGTATAGAAAAATGGAATTAAAAAAAGGAGAAAAAAATGCTTAATACACTCATAAAAATTGTTAAAAGACCTAAGAAAAGACTTGGCCTTGGTCATGGATCTGGACGAAGTAAGACGTCAGGTCGTGGTACAAAAGGTCAAAAAGCACGAAGAACCATTGCATTATCCTTTGAAGGAGGAGCACTCCCACTTATTAAAAGAATGCCATTTCTCCGCGGAAAAAATAGAAATAATCCTTTTACCAAAAATCCTGTTATTATTAATCTAGACAATCTTTCCTCTTTTTCTAAAGGAGCAGTTGTTGATGTTGCTTCGTTGGTAAAGCAAAAGGTTGTCAAAGAAAGAGAAGTTAAGAAAAATGGGGTAAAGTTGTTAGGAGATGGGGAATTGACGATTGCCCTTACCGTCAAAATTCCTGTTTCCAACCAAGCAAAAGGAAAAATAGAGAAAGCAGGGGGCACAGTAGAATCTCTATAGTAGATGAATAATATTCTTTCACTTTTTAGAAAGAGCTTTCAAACACCAGATATCCGTGGAAAAATCCTCTTCACAGCTGTTGTTTTTGTAGTTTTTAGATTTTTTGCTCATATTCCGGTAAGTGGCGTTAATGTTGCAGCTCTTAAAAGCCTTTTTTCTCAAAATCAATTCTTAGGACTTTTAGATATTTTTTCTGGAGGTACCCTTGCCAATTTCTCTATTATGGCGTTGGGTCTTAATCCATACATTAACGCGTCAATTATTCTCCAACTTCTTACTATGGTTTTCCCAAGTCTCGAGGCGCTTTCAAAAGAAGGAGAATCGGGAAGGCAAAAAATCAATCAATACACACGACTTCTTACAATTCCATTGGCAGCTCTGCAAGCATTTGGTATGTTTCTGCTTTTAAGAAGTCAGGGAATTGTTGGAGGATTTAGTCCTATCCAAATTGCAGGACTTGTCGTAACCATGACTGCCGGGACAATGCTTTTGGTATGGTTTGGAGAGTTGATTACAGAAAAAGGGGTTGGTAATGGTATTTCTCTTCTTATTTTTGCGGGAATTATTGGCAGACTCCCCATTGCCTTTACTCAGACTATTACTACAACAAGTGCCGAAAATCTAACAAGTATTCTTCTTTTTGCTGCGCTCGGGCTTATGGTTATTGCGGCAATTGTTATTACCAACGAGGCAACCAGACAAATCCCTATTTTTTATGCAAAGCAGGTACGAGGAAATAAAGTCTATGGAGGACAATCAACTCATTTGCCTCTCAGGCTAAATCAGGCAGGGGTTATTCCAATTATCTTTGCTGTATCACTTGTGTTGGTGCCTTCTCTTATTGGTAATTTTCTTACTGCAACAAAAAATCCTGCACTTTCTCAGGTTGCTCAGAATCTTACTGTTTGGTTTAATCCAGCAGGCTGGATTTATAATGTGTCTTATTTTCTTCTCGTTGTTGGATTTACCTATTTTTATACAGCAGTTATCTTTAATCCAACGAAAATCGCAGAAGATATTCAGAAATATGGTGGATTTATTCCAGGCATTCGCCCAGGCTCGCCTACTTCCAAATACCTTAATTATGTCTTAACAAGAATTACTCTTGCAGGTGCTCTTTTTTTGGGTATTATTGCTATTTTCCCAACCATTGCCAGGTCTTTCACCAGCGTGCAGACAATTTTACTGGGAGGCACTGGTATTTTAATCGTTGTTAGTGTAGTATTAGAGACTGTTAAGGCAATAGAGGCGCAGCTTGTTATGCGTAATTACGAAAGGTTTGTACAATGAAACTTATTTTAATTGGTATTCAAGGAGCAGGAAAATCAACGCAAGGGAATATCCTCTCCAAAAAATTAGGCCTTCCCTATCTTTCGACAGGGCACATTTTTCGCACCATTGCAATGGAAAAAACCCCAATGGGTCGCTACATTAAAGAAGTTATGAATGCAGGATTTCTTATTCCCGATGAAAAGACATTGGAAGTGGTGAGTGAATACTTATCGCGCCCAGAATATGAAAAAGGATATATTATGGACGGATTTCCCCGTACCGTTGGTCAAGCAAAGCAATTTAAGAATGGAGTAGACGCTGTTATTTATTTGCATGTTTCTGACAGAGAGGCATTATGGAGACTTTCTTTTAGAGATTCTGGAGATAGACAAGACGAGACGCTTTTAGCCATTCGAAAGCGTATCGAGCTCTTTCATAAATTTACAGAGCCTGTTTTGGATTATTATCGAAAAAACGGTATGCTTTTTGAGGTTGATGGAGAAAAATCTATTGAAGAAATCTCAAAAGAGATTCTTACCTACCTTGAAAGGGTAAAGAAAAGTGAGTAGGTATGCAAGAAACTCATGCAATCGCAATTGATGGTCCCGTTGCAGCAGGAAAAGGGACAATAGCCTCACTTCTTAGTAAAAGACTCAATGGATTCCATCTTAATACAGGCGCGATGTATCGATGCTTAGCTCTTTACTGCCTTGAGCACAATGTAAACACTCAAAATAAGCAAGAAGTAATAGAAGCGCTTTCCCAAACTCGGTTTGACCTCGATAATACCAGCGTTAGTCTTAATGGTGTTGATGTAACTGAACGCATTAGGAAACATGATGTAAATCAGCTTGTTCCAAAAGTTGCTGCCATTGCCGAGGTGAGAGCAGAGATGGTGAAAAGACAGAGAGAAATTGGGCTTAAAATGATTGAAAAGGGATTTGTTGTTCTTATAGATGCACGTGATGCTGCGACAAAAATTTTTCCAGATGCAAAGCTCAAGCTTTTTTTAACTGCACGACCCGAAGTACGGGCAAAAAGGCGCTATGAGCAAATGGGGGGTAAAAATAATCATACAATTACATTTGATCAAATTCTTGCCGATACGAATGATAGGGACTATAAAGATATTCACCGATCAGCGTCTCCTTTAGTATCTAATCCCAAAGAATATGGATATGTAGTGCTGGATAATTCTGATATGACAGAAGAAGAAACAGTTGCAGAGGTTATGCAAGAATGGGAGAAAGTGCAATGAAGATTCATATAAAAACACCCCAAGAACTAGAAGCAATGAAAAAAGGAGGAAAAATCTTGTCCTCAACTATGTGGGAAGTGCTTAAGCACGTTAAGCCAGGCGTAACGGAGCTGGAAATAGATGCGTTGGCAGAAAAGCATATTCTTTCCATGGGGGGCAAGCCAGGATTTAAGGCAGTACGAGGGTATCACCATACTATTTGTGCCTCTACCAACGACGTTGTGGTCCATGGAATTCCAACTTCCTATGCGTTGCGTAGTGGAGATGTTTTTGGCATTGACTGTGGGGTGCTTTTTGATGGATTTCATACAGACATGGCAGAAACGGTTATTGTAGGAGGAGAGGAGAAAGCATCAAAAGAGGTAGTGCAATTCCTCAAAACAGGCAAGAAAGCCCTCGAAGAGGCACTTGCACAGGTAAAACCAGGCAATAGAATAGGGCATATTTCTCAGGTAATCCAGCAAATTGTTGAAAAAGATGGAGGATATGGGGTTACGAGAGAGCTTATTGGACACGGTGTTGGGAAAAAACTTCATGAAGATCCACCTGTACCTGGATATTTATCTCGTAGGCTCGAAAAGACCCCTCTTCTGGTTGAGGGTATGGTTATTGCGGTCGAGGTTATCTACAATATGGGCAAGAAGGAAATTGCCTTTGCAGGTACGGACGACTGGACGATTAAGAGTAGAGATGGGAGTTTGTCGGGACTTTTTGAGCGTACAGTGGCTGTTACAGCTACAGGGCATCGTATTCTTACTCCTTGAGGCTATTGCCGATTCAGTCTCAACCTGATATAATACTCAGAGTAAATGGCACATCAAGGGTCCTATGAGGTGGAAGGGATCGTCAAAGAATCCCTTCCTAATACGTTATTCAGGGTTGAGCTCGCTGACGGAAGTGTCGTTTTGTGTCATTTAGCAGGGAAGATGCGCCTTAATTTTGTCCGCATTTTACCAGGAGATAAGGTAAAAGTCGAAATGACCGAGTATGACAAAACAAAAGGTAGAATAGTATATAGAGGAAGATAATATGAAAGTACAAGCAAGTGTAAAACCAAGATGCGCAAAGTGCAAAGTGATTAAAAGAAAAGGAGTGCTTCGTGTAGTGTGTGAGAACCCACGACATAAGCAAAGACAGGGCTAATCAGCGCCCAGTTGTCAGCTCTCAGTTAACTGAAAGTTGAAAACTGAAAACTGATAACTAAAAATATGAGAGTTGCAGGTATTACCTTACCAGACGACAAAAGAGTAGATATTTCTCTTACCTATCTCTATGGAATTGGAAGAAGTAATGTTGTTGCTATCTTGGAGAGAGCAAAGGTAGATCGCGCAAAACGAATGAAAGATCTTACCGATGAAGAGCAAAAGACCATTGCGAAGATTTTAGAGGAATTCAAATTAGAGGGAGATTTGCGGGCAGAAGTAACAGGAAATATTAAAAGATTAAAGGAAATTGGTTCGTATAAAGGATCTCGTCATACAAAAGGACTTCCAGGAAGAGGACAACGAACACGAAGTAATGCACGTACAAAAAGAGGTAAGAGAATGACCATTGGTGCTATTAAGAAAGAATTAGCAACCAAGATGGAAGCAGGCGCGGCGGCAAAGGCAGCTCCAGCAAAGAAATAATATGGCAGAAGCAAAAACAAAAGCAAAGTCAGTAGTTGTTAAAAAGACCGTAAAAACGGGTTCTTCTAGCAAGAAAAAATCTACAGCAGCAGTAAGTCAGAATGGAAAGATATTTATTTCTGCAACCTTCAACAACACCCTTGTCACAGTAACCAATGACAAAGGAGAAACAGTCGCATGGAGTTCTAGTGGAGCAAAAGGATTCAAGGGTGCACGAAAATCAACCCCATATGCAGCAGGACTCGCTGTAGAAGATGCATGTAAAAAAGCAGTAGAGAAGGGCTTAAAAGCAGTTGAGGTTTTTGTGAAAGGTCCAGGATCGGGAAGAGATAGTGCCCTGCGGGCAATTAAAGCTGCAGGACTTTCTATTCTTCTTATTGCAGACTTAACGCCTGTCCCTCATAATGGTCCACGGGCAAAGAAAAAGAGGAGGGTGTAAAATAAATTAGAAATCAAAAATGAGATCTCAAAAATATTTTTAGATTTAATTTTTCATCTTTAATTTTGACTGAAAGGAATATATGGCACGATATACAAAATCAAAACATAAATTAGCACGACGAGAGGGTATTAACCTTATCGACAAAACAGACGGTAATCAGGCAGCAAATCTTGCAAAAAGACTGAATGCGAAGCCTGGGGTCCATGGGGCAAAAAGGGCTCGAAAATTATCTGAATTTGGCCAGCAGCTTCGAGAAAAACAACGAGCAAAGAATATGTATGGTGTTTTGGAAAAGCAATTCAGTAATTTAGTGCGGGATGTGCAAAAAGCAAAGGGTGACACCTCAGAGCAGATTGTTGCCAGACTTGAGCAAAGACTTGATAACATTGTATACCGATTGGGTTTTGCAAAATCCCGATTTATGGCAAGACAGTTTGTCTCGCATAATCACGTCTTGGTAAATGGAAAAAAGCTAAATATCCCATCGTATACAGTAAAAGAGGGTGATGTTGTTGCTTTGGGAGAAAAGATTCAAAAAAATCCAGATGTAGTAAAATTGCTAGCTGAAGAAAAGGCATTATTGCCATTTTTAGAGAAAAAAGCAACAGTAGGCAAGATGGTACGGCTTCCTAAGAAGGAAGATATCGAGGTACCTTTTGATGTTCAGATGATTATTGAGTACTACTCACGATAGTCATATTCCTTGTTGAAACCAGCCTTGATAGCTGGTATAATACATAAACGTTTATGATGCAGCCTAATTTTAAAGTTAAAGAAACAACAGCAGATGCAACATTTGCAGAGTTTTTCATGGAGCCTCTTGAGCCTGGTTATGGCTACACATTAGGCCATGCACTTCGACGAATCCTTCTTTCATCTATTCCAGGCGTAGCAGTTACCTCTCTTCGAATCTCCGGTGTTAAGCATAAATTTTCCACAGTTTTGGGTCTTAAAGAAACAGTTGTTGATTTTCTTCTCAATCTTAAGGGAGTTAGTTTTACATTAGCACCTTCACGAGACAGTGCAACAGTTACCCTTTCTGTAAAAGGATCAAAAGAAATTACTGCAGCACAAATTGAAGTTACCGATGGTGTAGAGGTTGTAAATAAAGACCACTACTTGGGTACTCTCTCTGGAGAAAAGGCAAAATTGGAAATGGAAATAACTATCGAAAGAGGATATGGATATTCCTTAGCAGAAGAAAGATCTTCTGAAGAAGTCGGTGTTATCTTAACAGATGCAGTATTTACTCCTGTTAAAAGAGTTAACTATACAGTAGAAGCAACCCGCGTTGGACGAAAGACCAATATGGATAAGTTAGTCTTACAGGTATGGACAAATGGATCGGTAACTCCAAAAGAAGCAGTAGAAGAGTCTGCAAAAGTGTTATCTAATTACTTCAAGCAAATATACGAGCCAACAGCAGGGGAAATGTCAGAATCTGCATCTCCTTTAGCAGGCTCTATTTCTGAAGATTTACTCAAATTAACAGTAGATGAATTAGATTTACCAACACGAATCTACAATAGTCTTCGAAATGGTGGAGTAGAAACAATTGCAGATTTACTCAGTACTCCTAGAAAAGACCTTATTTCTATGAGAAATATGGGAGCAAAATCCATTGCAATTATAGAAGAAAAATTAGGTGAAAAAGGTATTTCACTCAATATATAGTTTTGGGAATATCACCCAATCAGTAGAAGCGACCAGCTCGCATAGAAAATAGGGTTGCGGGTGGGCGCTTTTCTTTTTATTTAGATTATGAGAAAGCAAGTATTTGGAAGAAAATTTAAAAGAGATGCAAACGAAAGAAAAGCTCTGTTAAAAGGGCTTATGACTGATTTGGTTCTAAAGGAGTCAATCCAAACAACAGAGGAAAAGGCAAAAGCAATAAAAGGTCAGGTAGAAAAATTAGTAACAAAAGCAAAAAGAAAAGGTGAAAATGCAGAATCTTTACTGCAGCCATATCTTTCTGTTGTTGCATATAAGAAAGTTATCAATGACTTGTCAAAAAGATTTGCAGATAGACCAGGCGGATACACAAGAATTGTAAAAGTAGGACAACGATTTGGAGACAATGCAAAAATGGCTATAATTGAATGGGTAGACAAAACAAGTGCAGCAGTTGCGCCAGTAGCAGAAAAAAAAGTTAAGGTAGCTAAAGCAGTAGTTGCAAAGAAACCTGTTAAGAAAGTAGAAGTAAAAAAAGAAGTGAAAACAAAGAAAGGACGTGCGTCAGCATCTAGTAAGTAGTTCAAATATAACTAGCAACTAGTAGCTAGCAGCTAATAACTAATTTATGAATACAGCAACACCAGCAACAAAAGCAAAAGACATTAAAAGAGAATGGCAATTAGTAGATGTCAAAGGAAAAGTATTGGGACGAGTAGCTGTAGAAATTGCCCATATGCTCATGGGAAAGAAAAAGCCTTATTTTGTTAGAAATTTAGACTGTGGAGATTATGTTGTGGTTGTGAATGCATCCCAAGTTGCAATAACAGGTAAAAAATCTACAGACAAAATGTATCGCCATAATTCTGGATATACCAGTGGATTAAAGGAAGAAGCTTTTAAAGATTTGTCTGCCCGTCGTCCGGGAGAAATTATTATGCATGCGGTGCGAGGTATGTTGCCACAGAATAAATTAAGGGCTACAATGCTCAAGAGACTTCACGTCTTTGCAGCAGAAGAGCACAAATATACAGATAAGTTTGGAAAGGTACAATAATATGATAGACGAAGTAATTACAAAAAAACAAAAACAAGATTATACCTATGCAGTTGGAAGACGCAAGCAGTCTTCTGCACGAGTGCGGTTGTACTCTTCTGTTAAAGAAGGGCAAGTATGGGGAGATGTTGCAGTAAGTAAAGATCAAATATTGGTTAATGGCATGCCAATAGAAAAATACTTCCCAGGTCCTTTAGCCAAGGCACGATATATGTTGCCTCTTATGCTTACCAATACAGTTGGAAAATATGCAGTAACTATAAAGGTAGAAGGCGGCGGAAAAGCAGGACAATTGGATGCAATTATTTTGGGATTGTCTCGAGCACTCGCATTGGTAAATAGAGATAAAAATAGAGGAGTATTAAAAGCAAAAAAACTTCTTAAAGTAGACGCACGGGTACGAGAAAGACGAAAAGTTGGTACTGGTGGTAAAGCGAGAAGGAAAAAGCAGTCACCAAAGCGCTAAGCTTCCTCTGGCATTTCAGACCCAATATATTCAAATCTTTTTTGTTTTTTGCCATTAACCTCTACGTCTTCAAAAAACATCTCGAATGGTCTTAAAGACATTCGTGGTCCTTCCCTTGCATACAACGGAACATAAACAACAAATTTTTCTTCTGTCTCAGTATGCCTTGCAACACCTAAGACAAGGTAAAATTTTCCTTTATAGTGTTTATATACACCCGATAAAACATCAGCCATATTGTGAGTATATCACAAGCTAATTTTCCTAATTTTTTTTCAAAGGTTTTATTCTTCTCGCTTAGGTTGTTGCGCTTGTTCTCGTCTGCGAGCTAGTACTTCGTTAGCAAAAACCTGTATAGCCGCAGAAGTAAATTCTCTAGAAACATTCTCTCCTCGAAACCGCGTTTGTTTTCCATTTCCTGGCGCTGGTGGTAAAAGTAAATTAAAGTCGTATCTCGTTTTTGGTTCTGACATATATGTCACCTCCTTTCCATATTAGTAACTTAACCTTGATCTTCCTCGCCTGGTCACGGGAGAGGATTGAGGTGAGGGCTTCCCCTCATCCCTACCTTCTCCCAAAAGGAGAAGGAGATCATTGAATATTTTTTACTCTGTATGCCACAAAAAAACCCCGCTTAGCGGGGTGTTCGTAAGGCAAAAATGAATACTACGAAACAGCCCCACTTAAGGAGGTCATCATCATAGCCATCATTGCTTGTCTGCTTGTCATGAAAGTTATTATAAAATAATTTATTTTTTTTGTCAAATTAAGAGTATAGTAAAAACTCTTGGACTTCTATTTGAATTCGTTTTGACCCCTTGCGAAGAATAAAACTGATGTTATAATAATCCCTATGGCAGAACGAAAGAAGGCAACTTCAATAAGAAAACTCGCATCACGAAAAACTCCAGTTGTATTAGCAGCACGCACAACACCATCACGATCGACGCGTCCAGCTCTAGCAAGAAAAACACAAAGTAGTAGAGCATCACAAAAAAATTCTTCATCAACACCATCAACAACCGCAACTGTGCAACAGACATACCTTAAAAATCCACGATTATGGGTTGGTGTAACAGTTGTTGTATTGGCAGTATTGGTATATGCATGCAAAGGATTATTTGTGGCAGCAGTTGTTAATGGACAACCTATTAGTAGACTAGAGGTAGTAAATCAATTAGAAAAACAAAATGGTAAACAGACTCTTGGTAATTTAGTTGTGCAGACTCTTGTTTTTCAAGAAGCACAAAAAAGAGGAGTTAGTGTAAGTCAAGCAGATGTAGATAGCGAAATTAAAAAAATTGAAGACCAACTAAAAGGACAGGGAGTAACATTGCAAGATGCACTCGCAGCTCGTGGTCTTACACAAAAGGATTTAACAGACCAAATAAAATTACAAAAAATGCTTGATAAAATGGTTGGTGCATCGGTAAAAGTAACCGATGATGATGTGCAAGCGTACATCGATAAAAACCAAGATAGTCTTCCACAAGATTTGTCTGAAGAAGATTTACGAAAACAAATAAAAACTCAATTGGAGCAACAACAATTACAGGAAAAAACCCAAACATTTGTCGCAGACTTACAGAAAAAAGCAAAAGTTACTTACTTTGTAGGCTATTAGACAGCTACTGCTCCTGATGCGAAGCAATAACTTCCCATGGTGAAGGATTAAGATTGGAATAACGCCACCAGGTAGTTGTAAATTCCAGAAGAATAAGATTTGAATTGGTAGTTATATGTTTGGCATTGGGAAATTTTAGGTAATAGATTGCTTGAGCGTCTTGAAGAGCTTTTTCTCCTAATACCATTTTTATATTTCCCTCTGCCTGAAATGTTACCCATTCTTCCTCACTAAATCCCACAACAAATGCCGCTCTTTGTGTCTCTCCAAGAAGAAGCCCTTGCGCTTTCTTAGAGCTTTTCTCTGTAAGAATATATATTCTTAATGGATCTGTTGTATGGGCATAGTGGACTACTGCAGCGTGAGGTGTGCCATTAATATTAACAACGGTAAGTGCGCCAACTCTGTGCTTGGTAAGAAAATTAATAACTTTTTGATCCATACTTATATTTCTACTACTTCTCCTGTTTCGACAGCTTTAAAGTCAATTCCATGTTGTCCAAAAAAGTCTTTGAGTCTTTGATATATTCCCATTCGCACATCATCCTTCCACATAAAATCATGAATAGGAAAAATTACTTTTGGTTTTACTTGTAGAGCTACTTCAACTGCAGCTGTTGTACTACCCCACGGAGCAGTGACAGGAAGTGCTAAAATATCTGGACTTTCGGTAAAGCTTAGTGAGTCACCAACTGTTGCAAACTTTTTAAAAAGAGTAATCATGCTATTTTCTACAGGAGTCCCAAACCAAATTTTTTCATGAGGTACAGAGTGTAAAGTGATGTACTCATTTCCTTCTGTCATAGCATTTTCTATATTTTCTTTTTCCAAAAGTTTTTTAACAGATTCATTTGTATAAATGGGAGTATTGGGAAATTTGGCAAGAATTTCTTTTAAAAAAGGAAGATATATATGGTCCATATGTTCGTGTGTTATGGCAATGGCATCCAGAGAAGAAAGAGATGGTATGTCAAGTGCTTTTGCATCATAGGAATAATTTCCTGGGTCAACTAGTACAATTTTTCCTTTCTCTTCAACTAGAAGACAGGAATGGACATGTTTGGATATTTTCATAGTCCTAGTATATAACCTTGACTCAACAATTTCCACCTGCCATGATTTATGTATGGACTCTACCCAGCAAAATCAACAAGTACCACCTTCTTTGGAAGTTACTGTCCAGCAGCCACCCAGTGAACAACCTGCGGTACCTAGTCCTTGGGTTAAGCCATTACTCATGGTCTTGTCTATTGCTGTTGTTGTGGTGCTTGCAACGCTTGGTATTTTCCTTTTTGTAAAAAGTCCTTCTTCCAGCACTACGCCAGTTGTTACTGGTACCCAAAGACAGGCAGTAAGTATGAATGGTGTTGTCTCTTTTGAAGGATATATTCCAGAAGGCGCTTATATTTCTTTGGCAGAAAAAAATGAAACAGAAGGGACCCAGCAGTATAAAGAAGTTGTTACTGGACTTACGCCAATTGATGGATCTATTAATTGGAATTGGACAGATGCAACCAGTGGGCAAAATTATCTTATAAAAGCACTTCTCAAAGTACAAGGCAAAACACTTCAAGAATCCCCAATAGTTGATGTTTCTGCACCGGCAACAGGAGTTGTTTTGAATATGAGTAGTCAACAAGTGCCGCCAACGCCAGTAACAACAAGCATTGGTGGGCAAATAAATCTTGATGGATATGCACCAAGTGGCTCGACACTGCAAGTATGGACCAAAACAGTAGATGCAGCGTCCTACCAACAAGTTGCAAAGGGAATTGTGCCCTCAGACAATGCGGCATGGAGTTGGGCAAATGCAACGTCTGGGACAACATATCTTATAAAAGCACAACTTGTTGATGCAAATAATACTGTTATTTCTACGGGAGATGTTGATACAGCAACAGCACCAACGAGTAATGAGTTACTCAATGTCTATTCTACAGCTAAGCCTCCTACACCAACTGTTACAGGAATTTCCGGGATAATTACTATTAATGGAAATATTCCTCCAAGTAGTTACATAACTCTTGCCACAAGAGTTAGCGGGACAACAACATTCAATCAAGTTGCAAGTAATATTAATGCGACCAATGGCGTAGGATTTTCTTGGAACGCTGCGTCTAGTGGACAACAGTACGATGTGCAAGCATATTTATGGTCCAACAGTAAGCCGTATGCTGCATCGAATATAATTACTGTTACTGCTCCATCTACATTCGATTCACTTACCATTAATGCACAGCAACCGCTCCAGGCGCCAAGCAGTAGCACCATTAATGTAAGTTGTGGAGCACAGCAAAATGGTAATTTCCAAGCAACAATTAATTACAACACACAAGGGAATTTACCTAATGCTAAGTCATTTAATATTGTTGCAACATTGGCAAGTCAGAATAATCAAGTAATTAATACAACAGTGAGTCCTTCAAATCCAACAACAGCACAAAATCTTACCACAACATTTATTTTCTCGTCTGGTGCAACGTATTATGCACAGTATGCATACAGTACCGATGGAAATACTTTTTCCCCACTTTCTCCCTCTATCCAATTTGCCTGCCAATAATTATCTCTTGCAATTTTTTTAAAACAGGTATATATTCTGGAATAATGAGTGATTTATTTGAAGGAGCAGTACGACCAGATCCATCAAGGGAATTATTGCCAAACACTACAACACCTGTTTTGAGAGCAATAATGACAAGAGATGGGGGACAACATTATTTAGAGGAAGATTTTGGACATGTCCCTGGTGGTAGTACACAGAAAAGACGTGTCAGAATTACACCAATTCCAGCAGGCCAAGATACGGTAAGACCACTATAAAAATTCGCCTCTTTTTGATATTTCCTGGAGAACACTTTGTTATTGTTGATATTTTTTGAGTTCTTTTCGTACCCTTGCAAGTTGATATGTTATTGCTTCTATAGTTGCGCTATAAAGCATACAATTATGGCAAGCTGTTGCACGTCTCCCACCATGTGCTTGCTGCATATGGGCAACAAGAGTTGCTCTTTCTTCTTACAAGGTCTCTATTAATTTCTCGTTCTTGATGAATTAAATTTTCTACCATAAGTCGGGGACCGGGGAGTCGAACCCCAGCCGCACGACCCCCAGCCGCGCATTCTACCGTTAAACTAGTCCCCGGAAATTTTATTACTCTTTTCTTACGATACTATTGAGATAGAAAGATATATTGTATTTTAGCATAAAGTTGCTTATTATAGGTACACAATTATGGCGAAAAATGGAACACCCAAAAAAATAGAAGCAGCTGCAGATGCAGACCAAGCACATAAAATGGATGCAGTCCGCATGGCAATGGATGCTATCGAAAAGCAATATGGACGTGGGTCTATTATGCGCTTTGGAGAAGCAGCTGGTAAATTAGATATCTCCGTTATTTCCACAGGATCGCTTCCCTTAGACATAGCACTCGGAGTTGGTGGATTGCCAAGAGGAAGAATTGTCGAAATTTATGGACCAGAAGCATCTGGTAAAACAACTATTTCTTTGTCTGTTATTGCACAAGCACAAAAACATGGTGGTGTTGCTGCATTTATCGATGCAGAGCATGCACTCGATCCAATATGGGCAGAAAAAGTTGGCGTTAAATTAGATGAGTTGCTTATTTCACAACCAGACACAGGAGAGCAAGCATTAGAAATTGCAGAAAGTCTTATTCGAAGTGGTGGAGTAGATGTGTTGGTAATAGATTCTGTTGCAGCACTTGTTCCTAGGGCTGAAATAGAAGGAGAAATGGGAGACTCAATGATGGGACTTCAGGCTCGTCTTATGTCCCAAGCTCTTCGAAAATTAACAGCAGTTATTTCTAAGTCCAAAACTGTCTTAATTTTTACCAATCAGTTGCGACAAAAAATTGGTGTAATGTTTGGTAATCCCGAAACAACAACAGGAGGACTTGCTCTTAAATTCTATGCATCTGTCCGAATGGATGTACGAAAAATTGAGACCATTAAAGATGGAGACAGAGTGGTAGGTAGCAGACACAGAGTAAAGATTGTTAAAAATAAAGTAAGTACGCCGTTTAGAATTGCAGAATTCGAAGTGTCTGGAGATGGTATTTCCAGAGAAGGTGGAATTTTGGATGTAGGAATAGAATTGGGAATTATTTCCAAGTCTGGAGCATTTCTGAGATATGGCGAGCAAATGCTTGGACAAGGAAGAGCAGCTGCAATGGAGACACTCAAAGAAGATAAAAAGTTAGAAGCAGAAATTGTAAAGCAAATTAAAGAAAAATCCCAAACCCGCACCCCAATGGAAGTTGGAAAAGAAGACAATGGAGAAGAAGTCCTAGAACCAGCTGTTGTTTAAATATGGCAAGAAGATCAAGATCGCTACCTGCATATATAACAGAAACAGATGGTGAATTAATTCTTGAACCCGGAAAACCAGGCTTTTCCATAGGATTAGCAAATGGAGATCATGTAACATACAGAAAAAGGAAAAGAGGAGAGCATCCCGATGGATATAGAGTAAGAGTGGAAACTGCAGAGGGTGGAGTCCTATATATTCCTGATGCGAGTGGAGATAGAGTTTTAGTTCAAAAACCAAGAGCTGAAGGTCGTCCCGACAGATATTGATAATCAAATTTTAAATTTCCTCAATTATCACATCCCCATCTTTAAGCGTTTTGTAAGGAATGTTATTTTCTTTTGCATATTGTACAGATACTTCCGCTCCCTGGGCTTCTGGATGAACAGATTGGTAATGTGGAATAAGAAGATAAGGTAAAAGATTCAAGCCTTCCCAAATAATTTCTTTCTTATATCCTTCTGGAATAATATTTGGGTTATCCATTGCATCCAAGCTTTTCATATTAGGAGAAAGTATACAAGCCCCTGCACTGTAGCCTGCATAGACAAAATCTTTATTGTGTTGTAACTCATTCAAAATTTTATCAAATCTACTGTACTCCATTGCGCGTCTTAATATAAAACAATTACCTCCTCGTACCCATACTCCTCCAAATTCCTGCAATTTTTCTCTTAGCGTACTTTCTTTTCCAAAATATTCCCGTAAATCTATTTCCTCAGGTTGTAGTCCTAATGTGTGTAAATCAACAAGCTCTCTATCCAACTTTTCTTTTCGTATTTCTGGTGTTTCAAAATCTACTGCATTTACAATAACCGCTACTTTTTTATTCTCTCCAAAAAACTCTGCTAATTTCTCTGGATTATTTCCCAAACGGTAAGAAGACAAAAACAATTTCATATTCACATTATACACGGCAAATAATTATTTAACATTGGATATTGGATATTTGACATTGGATATTCTATAGTATTCCTATGGATTTTGATGCATTGTATCTTCGCGTTTTAAAATACCTTAATTTCCGCCCAAGAAGCGAGAAGGAAATACGGGATTATCTGAAAAAGATTCTTTCCCGTCATTCTGAACGCAGCGAAGAATATATCCTTCGTTCCACTCAGGATGACAATGTGGCAGATCTTATTATTCATAAGCTCAAAAAGCAGAGATTTCTGAATGATTTGGAATTTGCAAAAATGTGGATACGCTCTCGTACGGAGTTTAAGCCAAAAGGAGAAAGACTTATCCGCTTAGAGCTTAAACAGAAAGGTATTAGTAAGGATCTTATCGATGAGGCCTTGTTGTCCTTTGACGAAGATCAGAAGACTCACTCGGGCGAATCGCGGGATGACAAGGTACTGGCAAAAGAGATTTTAGAGAAAAGAAAGAAAAAATATGAGAGTATGGATAGGCAAGAGCGGTTTAATAAAGCAGGCTCCATGCTTGCTAGGCGTGGATTTGACTTAGACGATATTAAATGGGCAATTGACCAGGTTTTCGGGAAAATGGTATAATACAGGGGACAATATGAAGAGTTGTGCTTTTCAAGTAAAGAGCATCGCAGTGGAGCTATAAGTCTCCAATCCCTCTATTGTCTTCACATATATGGTATCAGACGCATTAGATTTAGAAAAAAAACTCCTTGAAAAACAGGAAAAATTAGACGAGTTAAAAGAAAGCTTAGACAAGCAAAAAGAAGAATATAGAGACAAGCTCCAAAAACTCTCCCACATGACAGAGGAAGAAGCAAAGAAAGCGCTTCTTGATGAGACAGAAAAATCCGAGGCATCAAGTGTTGCCAAACTTATCCGCGAAAGAGAAGAAGAAGCAAAGAGGACTGCAGACAAAAAAGCACAAGAAGTAATTGTAGAGGCAATGCGGCACGGTGCAATTAATTATGTTGCAGAATTTACTGTTTCTATTATTCGTGTAGAAAGTGAAGATGTTAAGGGAAGAATTATTGGAAAAGAAGGACGCAACATTCGTGCATTCGAAAGCGCAACAGGAGTAGATATCGATTTGGACGAAGAAGGAATTATTCGTCTCTCATCTTTCGATAGTGTACGCCGCGAAATTGCCAGACGTGCACTCGAGGTACTTCTTAAGGATACCCGCATTCAACCTTTTAGAATTGAAGAAGTTGTTAATCAGACAAAAGCAGAGTTGGATAAAATTATGTTTCAGGAAGGTGAGCAGTTGGCTCATGAGGCAGGAGTATTTAAGTTGCCAGTAGACCTTATTAAAATGCTTGGAAGATTTAAGTTCCGTACATCATATGGACAAAATCTTATTACCCATTCTCTAGAAGTAAGTAAAATTGCCGTTGGCATTGCACAAGAAATCGGTGCAGATGCCGATGTAGTACGACTTGGAGGACTTCTCCATGATATTGGAAAAGTTGTAGAAGGAGAAGGAAGTCATGTAAAGTTGGGCGTAGAAGTATTAAAAAGATTTGGTCTTCCAGATGCCATCATTGATACTGTTGCACAGCACCACGAGGATAAACCATTTACTAGTGTTGAATCAGTCATTGTACATATTGCAGACCAAGCAAGTGGTGGTAGACCAGGAGCACGGTATGAAGATGTAGAAAAATATGCCAATAGACTGAAGGAAATGGAAGATATGGCGAAAAAGTATGAAGGCGTAGAAGATGCCTATGCATTTGAAGCAGGGAGAGAATTACGTGTTATTATAAATCCTGGAAAATTAGATGATGCTCAGACAATTATTATTGCCAAAAAATTACGGGATGAAATAAGTGCATCTCTTGCAATTCCTGGAGAAGTAAAAGTTACTGCAATTCGAGAATTCCGCGCAGTTGTTGGAGAAAATTTATAAGTGAAATCTATCGGGGAAATTAGTAATTAACCCATCCACTCCTAAATCCTTCATTCTCTTAAATTCATTCTCATTATTAAGTAGCCAAGCATTAAGTTCTAGATTATTCTCATGGGCAAGCCTTACCAACTCTGGGGAAATATAATCCTGCTCTATGGATGCCCCGTTTGCCTTTGCATCAAGAATAAATTGAAGCATTTCCTTAGGAGGTAGTCCAATCATCATGAGGACAAATGTTGATACATCTGGAAATTTTTCCTTTACTTCTTTTACAACATGATGCCAAAAAGAATGCACGTAAATATTGGGAATTATCTCGGTATGCTCTGAAAGAAAAGTGCAAAATGCGTTGGTTAGATTTTTCGCAATAATTTCATCCTCTGCTTTTATTTCGATAATAAGTTTTTTCTTATAATCCATAACTGTCTCAATAACTTCCTCAAGTGTTGGTATTTTTTCTCCATCCCCAGCATTTAATTCTCGTAACTCAGCAAAGGTATAGTCTTTTACCCATCCTTTGCCATTTGTCGTTCTATCCAAAGTGCCATCGTGAAAGACAACAAGCTTCCCGTCCTTAGTAAGATGAATATCGCATTCTACTACGTCAGCATTATTCTCGCAGCCTATCTTAAAAGCTTTAATTGTATTTTCTGGAGCAAGTCCTGCAGCACCCCTATGGCCAACAACATATTGATTCATAGCGTATAAAAAGTATACCTGATTTAATTTAGCTTAACAATAAAACATTAACAAACAAATTGATACAGTACGCTCCATTGACGAAATTTCACTTGCGTTGTATTGTAGACCTAATCTTCATTCTGCCCGGATAGGAGGTGAAATAGACATGACAAAAAGAGATTTAATAGAGCTCGTTGCTAAGAAAGCCAACCTTACCAATAAGGCAGCACGAGAAAGTGTTCAGGCAGTACTCAATGCAGTACGAGATTCTCTGAAAAGAGGAGAAAAAGTTGTTCTTACAGGATTTGGTACATTTAGTGTACGAAAAAGAGCAGCACGACCAGGAAGAAATCCAAAGACAGGTGCAAAGTTGACCATTGCAGCTAGAAAAGCACCAGGATTTACTCCAGGAAAAACACTCAAAAAGGCAGTGCGATAATAATTGCTTTCTTGAATAGGCAAGAGAGGTTTTTTACAAATTTGTTTGTATGGAGCCTCTCTTTTTGCTACGATAGAACAGCTACCAGTTGTCAGCTATCAGCTCTTAGTTATGACCTACATAAAATCTTATAAAGAACTAATAGTTTGGCAGAAAGGCATAGACCTAGTAAAAGAAATTTACATTTTAACAAGTAAATTTCCTAGAGAAGAAATATATGGATTAACTTCACAGATGAGACGAGCTGCGATATCTATTCCGTCTAATATTGCAGAAGGTTCTGGAAGAAAATCATTAAAGGATTATGCACAGTTCTATTCAATTGCTTATGGATCAGCGTTAGAACTAGAAACTCAAGTAATCATTGCAAAAGAGTTAAAGTTTGCACAGATGAAAGACTATATAAAGGTAGACGCTGTTTTACAGGAAGTGGCGCGAATGTTGAATTTTATGAAAACGAAAATGAGGGAAAATGGAAGCTAGAAGCTGATATCTGAAAGCTATGAGTATTATCAACGTTGAGCATCTTGTAAAAGAATACTCGGTGTATAAAAAAGAGCCGGGATTTTTAGGATCTGTTAAATCTCTAATCTCTCGAAAATATGAGAAAGTGCGAGCAGTAGACGATATTTCATTTTCTATAGAAGAAGGCGAGTTGATTGGATTTATTGGACCAAATGGTGCAGGTAAAACAACGACCCTTAAAACGCTTTCTGGCCTTCTTTATCCAACCTCAGGCTTTGTGGAAGTATTGGAATACGATCCTTGGGAAAGGGTACCAAGCTACCTAAAACAAATTTCTCTCGT
>DASQJJ010000050.1:0-17980 GCA_035631115.1 Candidatus Eiseniibacteriota bacterium | reverse complement strand
GAGTTGCGTTACATTTCTAGTATAATTTAATACTTCTATATATTCAGGGTTTAAAAAAATAAAATAAAGAAACTATTGCGGTAGGAATTTCCTGTACGCATAGCAGATATTTTGAACAAGAAGATTTGTGCAAAATATATTTCTTTAAAAAGATAGAAAGAAATGTCTAGAAAATAGTAAGAAAAATCCTTTAAGGAGCAGACATTGGGCAGTCCTCCTTTCTAGTAGGTTTCGCTACAGGGAAATTTTTAAAAAAAGAAAACCCTTGCTCAGAAAGCTCGACAAAAGTGGCTTGCTCTGAGAAAATGCGGAGTATCGAAATTCCAAATGGAATAACCATACCATTTAGACCGTACTCTAATATTTCTTCTCTGTCAAATGCAAGCCTTGACATTTATTCTGCTATGGATTTATTATGAACATATGACGCATCCAGGCGGACCAGATTCCCAACCAATTAGTACATCTCAGAAAAAAGGAGATAACTCTATAAATGAAACCGATTTTTATGACAGGACATTAGGTAGTCCACTAGGAGGCTTTCCTGGTAAATCCGCTAGAGACGAAGGAAATTTTGACTTAGTACGAGTTCGTCCAGGAGTTATAACTACTCGCGAACGAAGAGGTTAATATTCCCCACAAAAAATCCCCTTGCGGGGATTCTTTATTTGTTTTTCTAATAACTACAAACCATGAACTAATAACATGGTGAATTTTGTGTTCAAGTCCCGGCCTCGATCTACCGCAAGCACGAAGTGCACTATTAAATAGTATTCGCGGTGGCGAATTCTTATGCGGCAAGCTTGCCTGGTGTCCGCCTAGGCGGACCAAGCTTATTGTGAAGACTACAAAAAACTCCCATCACTGGAAGTTTTTCTGAATTCTGTGTTCAAGTCCCGGCCTCGATCTATTGTCCCAAGCCACAGGGGCCTAGTATCGTCAACGCTGACGTGTTTCACGACTCTGTTCGGAATGGGAAGAGGTGGTGCCATGTCGCTCCAGAGACCGAAGCTTCAACACACAACGGTAAGAAATTGCAAAGCAATTTCAACGTTGTAGAGACGTTTAAATTCTTTAGAATTTATTACGTCCCACAATCTATTTTTATTTTAAAGAACTTTTATGCTCTTTAACAAGGAAGAGAAAAAGAATACTATATAATCTACTCTTGACCATTAGTACTGGTAGACTTAATGCATTGCTGCACTTCCATCGCCAGCCTATCAACCTAGTTATCTGCTAGGGGTCTTCTCCTTCTTGCGAAGGAATGAAATCTTATCTTAAGGCCTGCTTCCCACTTAGATGCTTTCAGCGGTTATCAGTTAGGAACATAGCTATCCGGTGGTGCTTGAGTACTCCCAAACAACCGGCACACCAGGGGTTCCCTCAACCCAGTCCTCTCGTACTAGGGTCAAACCCTTTCAAATTTCGGCGGATATGCAGGATAGAGACCGAGCTGTCTTACGACGCTCTGAACCCAGCTCGCGTGCCCTTTTAACTGGCGAACAGCCAGACCCTTGGGACCTTCTCCAGCCCCAGGATAGGACGAGCCGACATCGCGTAAATTCTTTTATTACTAAAAGTGCTGACTATCCCTTCATCCACGTTGGTTTCGTGGAGCTAGCCGTATGATAGAAGGTATAAATTTTATTCTTTCGAACAAGACCATCTATCTCATCCGCCGATGAGGCGGAATCAGTCGATACAAGACACTCTTTTTCTGTCGAGTAAAGTCTTGCTTTATTAACAACTTAAAGTTGAAAATAATATAGAACTTTAAACGTCCCGAAAAGAGTATCTCTCGGTATTGACCCAATGTGACTCTGCAAGTCACGGTGGGTGTTCACCGATTTGAGCTAGTAAATTTTATTTCCATTGCATGGGTTAAATTCAATGGATAATTCAGGCTTCAACTTTGCAGTTAAGGCGCCCCAATGTTATTAAGGTGCCAAACCGCCCCGTCGCTGTGGACGCTTGGGAGCGATCAGCCTGTTATCCCCGGGGTAGCTTTTATCCGTTAAGCTCCGCGCCTACCACTAAGCGTCGGAGGATCACTAAAACCGACTTTCGTCTCTGCTCGACTTGTGGGTCTCGCAGTCAAGCTGGCTTATGCTTTTGCGCTATCATCTTGATTTCTTTACAAGACTAGCCAACCTTTGTACGACTCCGTTGCGTTGTAGGAGTCAATCGCCCCAGTTAAACTGCCCATCAAGCACTGTTCCCCTCCCGAATTTTTATGCGGGTCGAGGTAATGCTCACTCATTTCAAAGAGAGGTATTTCACTATTGATTGCTCTCCCTCCTATACTAAACATATAAAATAAGCTTGCAAATGCCAAACTACAGTAAAGCTCCCGGGGTCTTTTTGTCCATGCATACCTAGGCCGCGTCTTCACGGCCATCTCAATTTCGCCGGGTAATGGATTAAGACAGTTACTTAATTATTCTGCCTTTCGTGCGGGTCGGAACTCCATGTTTCTCCTCAATTACGTGAGGCATAGACTATATCTTCACCTAATACGTCTAGAAGCTCTTGTTTTTGATATCTCCTTGCTCCAAAACCATTCATTTGATATGAAATATCCAAAATTTCCTTTAGTGTATCCTTCTGTAAGTGTTTGCGCTCATGTACCATATGGCAAATGATGACAAATCTATCAAAATCTTTCTTTTTTGAAGAAAGTAATGGATACGTTTGAAAATGTGGGATAACTTTCGTTATCAAATCTTTAATACTTCTCACTTCATACTTGAAAGTTCTGTCGCTTGGGTTTGCTCGGATAGTTCCGCAATCAAGAAATTTTTGAAATAATTCTAAAACTTCTTTGCGATCACCATTCTGAGAAACCGAAAAGCTCGGTCGAACTTCCAACTTGGTAAGAAATGCTTGTCTTGGAGAGAAAGAAATACAAAAGCTTCCTTCGCCATCAGCGTATCCCGTAAGATAATTGCCGATGACATCTATATTTTGGGCTGGCGTTTTAGCCATACATTAAGTATGACTCTGATTCCTAAAAGAATCAAGTCGTTACAGGGAAACATACATATAAAATGTATGAATCTTACCCACGGTTTCACCCCTCTTTTCACACGTTATCTTGTATAACGCAACAGAGTAGGGCTTTACCGTTTTAAGCCAGTACGGGGTTTACTATCGCCCGACAAGGAACTTCGCTACCATAGACTTTTATTTATTATTCTGTTAGCGAGACAGAAATCCTTTATGTCGCCATAAAGATCGGACTATATCATATCCAGCGCTGTTGAGCTGAATTCTAGCGTGTAGTCTCTGAGGGTTTCCCGCCAAGGCGGGACCTTCCCTGCTGATCGACTCCACTGACAAATTATTAGTCCAAGGACTATTGTCAGATACAGAGTTGTTCCAGCATATAGCTAGATTTTTTAACTGCCCTATGATTGACAGTTATAGTTACTGCTGCCGTTTACTGGAGCTTATATCCTAGGCTGATTCTTGCGAACTTCACCAGAGATATTTGACTTACCAGCACTGGGCAGGCGTCAGCCCCTATACGTTACCTTTCGGTTTTGCAGGGACCTGTGTTTTAGATAAACAGCTATTAAGTAGTCTTTTGCTGCGGCCGCGTACAAGATTGTACATGGCAAGGCATCTCCCATAGGTTACGCCTAGCTTTATTGCCGAGTTCCTTAATCCACTTTCTCCCGATCATCTTAGTCTACTCGACTTGTCCACCTGTGTCGGTTATACGGTACGGTAAAAAAATAATTTGTCTGCATTACTGAGACATAATGATGCGTTTCTCGGAAACTGAAATGTACTCAATTAGTTAATCTTGCGACCAACCTTTTACTAGTAACTCAAATAAACAAGTTAACGGATTTTCCAATCAACTCTTCTTCATTACTTACACCCGCCTTACGGGGGCTGAGCTTTCCAACTTCGTAACACCCTTATACGATTATTTTCCTGTAGGCGAATCTTAACGCCTTATCCATCGGGCTAGACCACATTAAACGAGGCGCACCCTTAGGACCGACTAACCCTCCGATGATTTACATTGCGGAGGAAACCTTGGACATTCGATGGGCCAGCTTCTCACTGGCCTCTCGCTACTCATACCGGCATTCTCACTTGTGTGCACTCCACCAAGCCTTACAGCTAGAGCTTCACTGCACACACAACGCTCCCCTACCAATCGCACTTGCGTGCGAGTTTCCAACTTCGGTACATAGCTTAATCCTCCGTAATTTCCGGCGCCACAAACCATCCGCCAGTGCGCTGTTACGCGTTCTTTAAAAGATGGCTGCTTCTAAGCCAACTTCCTGGGTGTCTATGGATTGTGACTTCCTTGTAAACTTAGCTATGATTTAGAGACCTTAGATGGGAATCTGGGATGTTTCCCTTTCGCCACATCAGCTTAGCCCGACATGACTGACTAGCTAGCTAAAACCCATGTATTCGGAGTTTGATAGGCGACGACCTCTTGCGAAGCCGGCAACCATTCAGTGCTCTACCCCATGGGTGTATACTAACCGCTATACCTAAATATATTTCGGGGAGAACCAGCTATCTCCAAGTTCGTTTGGCATATTGCCCCTAACCACAAATCATCCCAAATCATTGCTACGATCACGGGTTCGGTCCTCTTCCTAACTTTCGAAAGGATTCAACCTGTTCATGGTTAGCTCACCTGGTTTCGGGTCTAATTCTATCGTCTAATGCCCACTTTAGGCACGCTTTCACTCCGCCTACGCTACGTAATAGCTTAGACTTGACGATAAAAATAACTCACCGGTTCATTCTTCAATAGGCACGGCGTCATCCCTTGCGGGACTCCGCCTGCTTGTTAGCCAACAATTTCAGATCTATTTCATTGTCCTTCCGGACTGCTTTTCACCTTTCCCTCACGGTACTCGTTCACTATCGGTAGATTTTGATATTTAGCCTTGGAGCGTGGACGCCCCAGATTCCTACAGAGTTTAATCGTGCTCCATAGTACTTAGGTACAAACTATCGGTATCTTTGTTTTCGCGTACAGGACTTTCACCCCCTATGGTGAAGCATTCCAGCTTCTTCTGCTAACAAAAATACATCGAATATCGTCTGCCCTGCAACACCACTTACGTGGTTTAGGCTGTTTCGCTTTCGCTCACCGCTACTGACGAAATCTCAAATGATTTCTATTCCTCGGGCTACTTAGATGTTTCAGTTGGCCCGGTTACCCGCCGTACACTATTACATGTCTTGCGACACGTTGTTTATGTATGGCTTCCCGCTAAAAGCGGGAGGATTGCTCCATTCAGAAACCGCCGGATCGAAGGTTAATGGCACCTCCCCGACGAGTATCGCCGCCGTTTGCGTCTTTCCTCGGTCAAAATCTCCTAGGCATTCATTATTGGCATTATGAGTAGACTATACAGTATAAATTCCCGTATACGATCCATAAGACACTACTGTGAAATGTCTTACGATTTCCTCGTATACGAGCTTTTTCTCTTCACTTGTTAAAGAGCCCAAGCATTCAGTTGTTAGCTTTCAGATATCTGCTTTCAGTTGTAACTGAGAGCTAGAAGCTGACTAACTAGTAACTGACATTATTCGCTTGAAAAAATCCCGCTGAGCGGGACTTGTTCTAGAGAACAAGCGCTTGAACAGTGGACCTAAGGAGACTCGAACTCCTGACCTCTTCATTGCAAATGAAGCGCACTACCAGCTGTGCTATAGGCCCGATAAAACAGGCTAATGGCATATCTGGCATATGGCATATAGCCTCGGTGCTAGATCCAAAAAATAAAAGAACGGTTGCGTGGAGACCAAAAAAGAAGCGATTACAAAGACATCAAGAAGCCCGCTGTGGGATTATATTTACTTGAAAATTTCTTATCATACGCAACCATTTTTGGTTCCATCTCCGATCTTACCACACGCTCATTTGAGTGTCAAGCTGTAACTATGTCAGTAGAGGAGCAATATCTTCAATTACCGGTAATGCATCATCCCCAAGAGCTGCCAATTCTGCCCCTTCTTTACCTTCTTCTGCCAAAACAGATTTAATCCCCTCCACAATTTCCTCACGAGAAGCATTCGCTCCAACCTTTTGCCTTACGGTGGTCATTATATTACCTAAAAGTGACTTAACTCCTTCAGAATTCTCTGCGAGTTTGTACAATGTTGTTGCAAGAAGAATAAGTGCCCCTACTCTCTCCAACTTCCCTGCACGCTTAAGAAATTCATTAATTCCAGCATCTAATTTTTCCTGCGGTATGTCTAATCTTTTGGCTATTGGACTAAGTAATGTCTCGAGAATACGCTCTGCGCCCATATTTTCCAATTCATTCTTAAATGTTGCTTCTTTTTCTTCTTCTGGTGCATTGCTCGTCAATTCAGTAAATGGGTGTACATCGTGCAATTCGTCCGATGTGGCAACAACAGCAGCAACTTCTGGCACATTGATACTGTCTGTTTCTACTGGGACTTCAGCTTCCTCTGCTTTTTCTGCTGGCCCTGCTGGCTCTGTTGGCTCTACTGCGGGTGCTTCTTGCTGTGCTAGATATTTTTCATATGCTTCTCGTACCTGCAGCGTATGTTCATCTGTACTATCTCCATAGACTACTTGGGAAATTGCTTGGAAATCTCCGACTCCCAACTCCTGCTCTTCTGCGGGTTGATCACCCTGGTTCCAATTAACAACTGATGCTGCAACAATAGCCATTGGCAAAAATGCATCTGGGCTCAGTAATGCATCTGCACGCTTTGCCTTCTCTAGTCGCTGCAGCACTCTTCCTGCAGGTAATGCTGCGAAGCTTTCAGAGAGTTTTTCCTTATCTTCTTCAGGTATATCCAAGTCTAACACCTGCTGTGCATCCCGGACCAACTGCACCTGATTTTTATTTACAGGAAGAATTGCCCTGAGTGTTTGCTCTACATTTGCAACCTGCTCTGCAGATAGAGTGGCATTTGCATTTTCCTCCTCAGTAGATGCATTCGATGCATATTCTGTAAGAATTTGCTGTAAAAATTGGTCGTCTTGTGGAATTAAAAATGCATCTCGCTGGTTAGCCAAGCGCAAATCTTCAAGTCTTTCTGCTAATAGTGCTCCACTTACCTCCCCACTATTCAATAATTCAAAAAGATTATTTACTGCATCTGCATGCTTATACTGATTCACTTCTCGAATCACATCAGTTGCTAAAAGTATTGGCTGTGTCTCAGATGGGACAGTTTCTGTAGTTTCATTTGTTGGTGGCAATGCTGTCTCTTCATCAACTGGTGCTGTTGTTTCTAATGCCTCTGTTACTAATGGTGTTGTTACAGTTGTAGTATCTGTACCTGGAATTGGTGCTGGATTAAGCTCTGTCTGCTCTTCCTCAACTGGTGCAGTTGCAGAAAGGGCTTCATTCGCCTCTGGAGTAGCTGCCACTGCTGTTGCAGCAACCGCAGTATCTGCAACAGGTGTATCACTTGCTGGTTGAGGAGTAGGTTGCGGAGTTGGTTGAGGTGCTGTCTTTGTCTCCTCAGACGCTTTTTTTCCACCATTTCTATATTGCAGCCGTGCAATCACATTTCCCAATGCAGCAGTTGCTGCTGCTCCAGGAAGTGCCCATACAAGTGCAGCAAGTCCTGTTCTGCCGACTACTTTTTCCCATGCTGGCAACTTACCTTCTAGAGCTCGGCGTCTCCCATAGGCATATCCTACTATTCCTGTTGCAGCAAAAGGAGACAAATAAAATGGAGCAAGCCAGGGTTTTTCCTGAGCCATAAAGACAAGATTATCAGTGTTATTTAAACCAAAATCAGTAAAGTCATCCAAATGCTGGCTAAAACTGTCAGAGAAAATATTTCCCTTCATGGCATTAATAAGCCAATCTTCTCCATTATCAATTGGTCGAAGTACTGGTGCTAAGACCGAGCGGAATTCTTCTGGCTCTGGATGACCTACGCCAGTTGGGAAATCTGTCTTTAATACATCCGTATGAGCAAGTCCTGGATTCCAATAATGGTTACTTGCCCCAACCTGAAATACTCCACCTTTAAAGTATCCTCCACCAAGGCGGTATCCCCACAGATAATTCCCTGCATCCCCATTATTATAGAGTCCCCTATGGGGCATGATTGTTTGTAAATCCGATGCGTCTTGAGTCCCATGCCACAAGTGTTCGTGTGCTGCTTTAGAAAGGTCAGCAAAATGATCTATTTTCCCCTGAGACAATCCCATTTCATGCGCTAAATTTATGCTATGGATTTGCCCAACAACATGTCCTGGAGCATCATAAATATTTATTAATTTATCTGCATCTGGTCCATTGAATGCCAACACAGAATCATTTTGAATAAAAACATGATGACCTTTATCCAACATAATATCTACATAATGCTGGTCATGGGGAATACCATCATCTTGCCCCATATAAGAAAGTTTTATTTCGTGTAACGGCTTACCTGAGCTATCTAACAACACTTTTCCATCTGCTCCTTTTACTTCTTGAGTGTAGGTATGTAGTTGCTGCCAATCGTGATGCTTGGTATCTGGCAAATAGTGAATTCGTGTTTCTTGAGCAATACCTGGGTCATGAATATTCTCATGTAAGTTAGCTATAGGGACTTGTGTATGATCTGGATTTACCACTACCAAACCATGGAGATTGTCAGCTCCATGCTGGGCTGCGCCTGTTGCTTGACCAGCAAGATTCTGTACTTCATTTACACCTGAATGGAATACATCTCCTCCATGCTCCAGAAGTGTTGGAAGAAATCGTGCGCCCAGGGCAACCAATGCACCTGCTGCAGATGCGCGAAGAATTTGCGCTGGTCTATTGGCTGGGTCTTCGTCCCAATCAACACCAAATATCCGCTCTAATCCTGTAACTTTATGGGCAACATCAAGGCCTTTTGATTTACTAATGTCATGCGTATGCATTTCCTTTAGGAGTCTCGTCCCCCTGGTTGCACCAGAAAACCCTGCACTTCCAATGGTAATTGCTGCTGTTGCTGCCCAACCAACTGGATTGGATGCTAAAAAGCTAACCACCAATGCTGTTTTTCCATAATTTAACGCAGTAAGGATACTGTTTGCCCATGCAGCCTTAGCTAATTTATCTGCCATTTCTTGTTGCTCTTTCGTGAGGTTATCGTGAGTGACACTCTCTGATAACTGCTTTATTTCCTCTACTGTTGTGTATGCGCTCGCATTTTCTTGTGCATCTTTAAGAAGTTTGTCTAAATCTTTTTTATCTATCTCTTTTTCATACAAAGCTCTATCTGCATCGGACAAATTTCCTTTTTTCTCGAAGATATTGCTCACCATGCTTTGTGCTGCAAGCCTGTCTTCCTCAGTTCCAACATCATATTTCCCCAGTACTGTACGCGCTTGAGATTTTGTACGGAATTGTTGGATGTCTTTCTCCGACATTTTCCCTTCAAGAAGTTTTTTGGTTATATCATTATCCAGTACAGTTGCATTGCCAAATCCCCGTTTTCGTGAAGATTCAGCCCGCAGTCGTGCAGCCCGTACATGAATCATGAATGGTTCGGCAACACCACTGAGAATACGCACGAATCCATTGCGTTCTTTTTGCCGTGCCCGCTGGTACTCAGCTGCATGATAATAAAATCCTTGAACTTCTTTTTTACCAGCGCGTTTTTTAAGGGGTTTTTTTGCTTCTTGAGCTTTAGAGGAAACACTGTATTCTGGTGATCCGTTTATTGCCATACATACTTAGTTAGACGTACTTGGGGACGGTGTATATTGACCACTCAGGTAAACATCTCGAAAGTCAATAAATGCACGTGTAAAGACTTCTTCTGGATTTTCCATATGCTCTTCCAAGTATTTATCTATTTCTTCTTTAGACTTTTTGTCTTTATTCATTTCTATAAATTGGCCGACATCTTCTGGCTTCATGTGCTCAACAATTTTTGTTGCCAAAAATCTATCTAATTTTTCAAAAAGGTATTGGACCAAATCTTCTTTGGATTTATCGTCAAATACCGGAACATTTGCCTCGGCAATAACACTTTCTAAGTAGTTGCGGATATCTTGTGGAATTTCTACTGCATCTTTTGGCATACATCCATGGTACCAAATACAATGAATGTGTCAAGAAGCTAGTTATAAATACATAAATAGAGAGGTTCACTCTCTATTTATTTAACTAAAATAAAATAAAACATTTTATTTAGCACGTCTCCATTTTAATGGACCAATTCCTGTAGTCAATGTGCTTGCAGTGAAAAGACGTTCTGCTCTATGTAGCTTTCTAGCCTCCATAGAAGCTGCATTTCCTGCAGCTGCTTGAAGAGCCATTGCCGAATCTGTATCTCCCATTATTAAAGCATGGTGCGCTTCTCTAACTGAATTAAGACTTCCGGTTGCTAATAGACTTATTTCTGCTACGGCCTTACTTCTTCTTGCAGCAAGTTCTGATCTTGTTAGCATCCATATTGGTTTTTCAACGTCTACTCCTAATATTTTTCCCATAATATTTTCACCTCCTTTTTATTTTCTAAAATTTTATAATTAAACTTGTGCTGGTTGTCCTCTTCGGGCAACTTTTCTTCCTTTTGCAGAATCTGCTATTTCTCCTGCTCTTGCTATATACCCGTGATATCTTCTCATTGTTTCAGAATCGCCTCTTCTTACTGCTTCCTGCGCTAATATAGCATAGGCAATTTGTGCCCAAGCGGCCCTATATTCGGGACTCATCCCATTTCGTTGGGAATATGTGGGAAATCTTGTTATTGCGGCATCAAATACCATATATGGGATTATAGCTATCTAAAGACAAATATGCTTGACTAAATCCTGACTAGCAACATGTCTTATGTCTCGATGTGCCATATCTTATAGGTCGTAGTGTACTCTTTTTTGGAAAAATGTCAATGGAGAATACGAAGACTAGACAGCACCTGTCCTGCGGCGTTTTGCTTTATAAAATTTTTAAATGCTGACTTTACCTATTTGCATCCAAGACTTCTTTCACAGCTTTTGTCTCTCTTCTATCTTGAGCTTCTGTAATATTTGTCACCCGTCCACCACGACTTCTATAATCGTGCCATAATTCTTCTCCTCTTACTCTTCCCCATGCTCTATCGGCTGTAGTAGCTGCGACGTCTGCTCGTGTTTGCGCTTTACCTGCTCTTTCTAAATAATCTGGTGTTTTTCTTGCCATTTTTTCTCCTTTCTGTATTCAGAGTATCAAATGTGTCGGGGATGTCAATGGAGAAATTGGAGACTTATATAGCACCTGCTCTGCGGACTTTTCTCCAAAATTCCTTAGCTTGTCTCTGTGCTCTCTCTAAAGCTGTTTTTGCTCTTTTTCCGAATGTTCCACCTCGGAGGCGTTCTGGCATATCTCTTTCTTGATTAAATGGCCTTTCGATACCTCTTCCTTTTTGTGGATACCTAAGACTTCCTTCTCCGCTACTCATGAATATATTATCCCACATCAGCCTCAAAAATGCAAAATAAATAACATGGCTCCCAGTCGCCGTCGTAGCGGAGTGCATGAAGTATGAGTGAGTTGTCAGGGGGAACCCCCGCCATGGCGGGGAGGGGGTGTTATCACCCGACTAACGAACGAGTACTGAAAGCACGAGCAGCGTCAGGCGAGAACTTTTTGCTACCTTTTTGTTGGCACAAAAAGTAGGAAGAAAAAAATAGAAAAATAGATTCTGGACAAGCCAGAATGACAAATACAAAATTTATTTTTTTTCAGCAAGATAGCGTTCTATATCCAATGCCGCCATGCATCCAAAACCGGCTGCTGTAATTGCCTGCATGTATCTGCTGTCTTCTACATCTCCCGACACAAAAATACCATCTATATTGGTCCTGGTCCCATCCTGCGAGCGGACAAATCCCCGCTCATTCATTTCTATTCCTTGGAATACTTTACTATTTGGTATGTGTCCTATTGCTACAAAGACTCCGTCTATTGGCATGTCTTTTTTCTCATGGGATGTCGTATTTTCTATAGTTACACTTTGAACTCTGCCCTCTCCTTTTACCTCTACAACTTGGGAGTTGAGCAAAAATTCTATTTTTGGATTTTTCTTACACCTATCTGTCATTATTTCCGATGCCTTAAATTCGTCCCGCCTATGCACCAGGGTTACTTTTGCTGCAAAGTTGGTAAGAAATTGTGCTTCTTCCATTGCACTGTCTCCCCCACCAACAACAATAATATTTTTGTTGCGGAAAAATGCTCCGTCACAGGTTGCACAATATGACACACCATGACCTGTCAACGCCCCTTCTCCAGGGACGCCAAGTGTCTTGGCATCGGCACCTGTTGCAATAAGAAGAGTCTTACCTGTGTATGTCTTCCCATTCGCAGTTACCGTAAAGGGACCACTCGAAGACCCTGAGCTTGCCGAATGGGCACCCATTTTACTAAAATCTGTTGCATCCATATCTGCTTGCACAAATTCTGCACCAAATTTTTCTGCTTGCTTGCGCATTTTTAGCATTAAATCTGGTCCCTGGATGCCATCCTCAAATCCTGGAAAATTTTCTACTTCTGTTGTTAGTTGCAGTTGCCCACCCCATTTTGTCCCAGCCAAAATAACTGTTTTTAAAGATGCGCGGGTTGCATAAATTGCAGCTGTAAGCCCAGCAGGCCCACTTCCAACTATAATCACGTCATAGAGATTTTCCATAGGGGTAGTATTCATACTAACAACATTGAGGATTCAAATCAAGACTAATCTTCTGAATACTGTGCACCATAAAGAGTAACTCCACGCCTATTAACAGGTCTAGGTTCTCCAAGTACTAGTAACCTACGCATAGTAGTAGGCTCATCTGTTTTACTACTAAGTAAGCTTATCAGAGCTGCATTTCTATTTTCCGCAGCAGAAGGTTTTCTGGTTACTACACGTGCAAGTGCTTCTAAAACTCTCATTACCATAGCTTGAGTATAGGGATAATTATTTAATTGTCAACCACGCGATAGTGCTGCCTGTATCGCATCTACCATTTGTTTTCCTGCACCAGATCCCAACGATTGAAAGATTTCCCTACTACTATCTCGTATATACTTTGGCACTGTGTAATCACTGCGTTTTCGAAGAGTATGAAGCATTTTTGCTTCTTGCCGTGTTGCTCTATTTGCCCACAATGCCTCTTCCATTCTCCGTATGGCAAAGACAGTCTCGTCACTTGCTTTCCCAAATAGCTCTTCCAGCGCGCGCGGATTTTGAGAATTTGCCAAATCTCTCACTCTTTGCGCAACTAGGGCATCTGCATTAGCGCTTCCATTTTCCACTGCTTGAAGCATATCGGGACCAAGAAGCTTAGTGATAACGGCAACATTTTCACTTTGTACTACTACCTGTGCTCGAGCAAGTCCTTCAGGATCTCTTGTAGCAAGTACTTTTGTAACAAGTGAAGGTCTATCCATTCTCTTAAGAAATTGCTGTGAGGAAGGACTTAGTCTCTGTCCTTCAACCACTGCATCTTGTTGGGGTTTTTCTTGTGCGCTAGCTGTAAAACTCTCAGTGTGTGTATTGGCAGTTACACTCACTGGATTGCTCGCTGGCTCATCCCCTCGCAATACTCCAACAAGTGCTTTCATACGACCCCCTGGACCCGCCTCTTTTGCAGCGGTAATCGCAGAAGAGATTCGCCCAAATGCTTCTTGTGCCAATCCTTTTTGTACTGGTTGTTTTATGGGAGCTGCTTGCTTTGATACTGCTTCCCGAGCAATTGAAGACATTTCCCCAGAACCTATACCAGCTGACATTTTTTAATAGTAACAAATTATTCGAAGAAAGGGAAAAATTTATGCTGCGAGCGCCTCGTCTATCATGTGCTTGAGTGCATCTTTTGGTTGTGCACCTATGGCACTTTTTACTGGTTGTCCATTTTTAAATACCATAAGCGTTGGAATACTCATTACGCCGTATTGTCCAGAAAATTGTTGATTGTCATCAACATTCATTTTAAGCACGGTTAATTTATCTTTATATTCCTCTCCCAATTCCTCCACAATTGGACTTACAATTTTGCAAGGACCACACCATGGAGCCCAAAAATCTACCAAAACAGGTTTGGAAGACTTTAATACTTGGTCTTGAAATGTGGCATCTGTTACATCACTCATAGGTCTATTTATACTAAACCCATTCTTCAATTTTGACAAGTACTGAATTTTTGGAAAGTATGAGTTTATTAAAAATTAACCTAATTGTTCTAATTGACCTAATTAACCTAAAGAATACCCAAAATACCAACTTTTTTGACATTTTGTCATTAGTGCTTGATTAGAAATTGGGAATTAGAAATTAGAAATTTACTCCTACCACAGGTGTCTTCTCACTCTTTGGTGGACTTGTTCAACAGTACCTACTCCATTTACTTCACGAAGTCTCCCTTCTTCCCGTAAACCATTGAGTATTGGCACTGTTTGCTGGTTAAACTCCTGCATCCTTCTATTTATTGCACCGTCATCTGGTCTTCCTCTTAATGCATCCTTAAGTCTTTCTCTTGCAACCTCCTCTGACACATCTAAGTAAACATGTCTTTCTCTTATTGGAAGTCCTCTTCTCCGAGCTTTTGCTACTGCTCTTCTCTGGGTATCTCGATATCGTACACCGTCTAATAATAGTGTTCCAGCTCCTTCGTCTAAGTGACGGTCCACCTCTGTCTCAACAATTTGACCGATAACCTCAGGCGGAACAACTATTCCACCACTGTGGGTTTGTCCTAAAAATGGTGCTAATTGGTCATGATAGGGATGCCTTGGATCTTCTGCATCGCGGATAATTGCACCGGGATATACAACTGCCGAATTAGGCAGTTCCTTTTGCATTTCTACTATTTGCCTTCCTTTCCCAGCACCTGGTCTACCATGAAAAAAATCAACATCTACTCGTGGCATACGAGGGATTATACCAAAAGTGATATTGAATTATTTGAAATTGGTAGTATTTGTAGTATTGGTAGTATTCCGCACTGCGGCTATTCAAGCTCTTCTCTCTTAGTATGCAAATAGCCAAAGAGTTGGTCGAAAAAGCCAAAAATAGCCTTAAAAGGAATTTCTATCACGTAATCAAAGAGAAAGACAATCACATTAATACTCGAGATTCCATCAGTAAACCACCTACCCACCCGCACAATTGGAATAAATAAGAAATCTATAAAAGGAGTAAAAAGTCCAGGTTTACTATCTACCATATATTGGTGTGCAGTACTCGAAATGCCATAAGACAAAAAGCTTACTATTGCCACAAAGAATATAAAAACAGCTTGGGATACAAAATTAAAATGAAGACTCGTGAGTACCTGTACCATTGTCCCAAAGGACAAGAAAAAGGCAAAAAACCACAATGCAGTAAATACAGCATGGATAGGTTTTTTCTTTGGTTTTTTAGCAACCACAAAAACAGGTGTAATTTTTGGCTCTTCCTCTGTAAGGACAACAATGATTTTGTCTAAAATGCGCTTACTATTATCCTCTCTGGGTTGGGTAATAAAAAGACTAACAACAATAAGAAGAAGAGGCGGAATACCAATATTTAGCCAAATAGAAAGCCAGGATATACTTCCATAGACATACTTGTCATAACTTCCCTCTATGGCAAGTGCAAAAATTGCTTTGGTAACGAGGAGAAAAACAACACTTCGTACAATTGCTATTCGCACCTGATGAGCAATACCTTTGTACCGCTTCTCTGCTGCTGCAAATACCACTTTTTGGAATTCTTCCTCGTTAGCAAATATCTCGGCCACTTTTCCTTTATGTGCCGTAAGGACATCTTCTAGGATAAAAAATACTGGGGCCTGCTTTTTAACATTTTGATAAATTTTTTCTTTTAATTTGTATGTTAGTTGCTTTTTAATCTCCTGATATCCATGCTTAAATCCATGAATTGCACCCTCTACAGTGTGTGTTGATAATGTACCAAAAAGTTGTTCGAAAAGTGCAAAACGGAGAAATGCGATATCGTCTTTTGCATACGCACGTCTACATGCTAAATAGACTTGGACATGCTTTGTTTCTTCATTGTCGTCTGTTATCTGTATTTCGTCCTTCATCACATAAAACATAAAATTGGCAACCGTATTTCTATGCACTTGGGGCTTAAGAAATCTTGTAATATGAGACGACAAAAGTTGATACAACCATTCATTCAACACATGGTCCCTCATGACATACCTCGCCTTTACTCCCCGTCTCCACCTAAGCCAAATATTAATAATATCTGCTGTATGACGAATTGTGCTTTCTGGCAGACTCCCATTGGGAAAGTAATGACCCCATACCAATTCCTTTATTAATGGCTCTGCAATGGCATGTCCTATACTGTCTTGCGACCCATTTTTTGTCCGCATCATGCCAAGTCGTCTCTTAAGAATTCTTTCTACCGATGCACGAAGCACTACTTCCTGGTCGCGGTAATCCATGGCATTGCGAAGCTTTTCATACCAATTGGCAATTTCCGAGACAAAACGATTAACGGTAATTTTAGGCTCATGATTTGGCGCCTCTTTTTTATCAAAGACACTAATTACATGCTCTGCTGCTTTGGAAAAAGGAGAAACCGAAGACACCTGAGGCACAGAGACAGCTTCCTCAACTATTGGTTGCACAACATCTTCCATATTTTTTGTCATTCCGAGCGAAGTCGAGGAATCTCATTTGTCATCCTGGTAAACGAAGCGCATCCAGGATCTAGATTCAGGCCTTGCCAGAATGACGATAAGTGGATTATAAATCTTTGAGGAAAAAGGGGCAAGCTACGACTATGGAACTAGTTGTAGCAAGGGAAAAAGCTTAGCTTCTATACCTATTTTCTGGCCAATTATCTCCTCCAGGTACAAATGGGTCTGTTCGATCAACCATACGCCAAAGGTCCTCGAGTTCTTTTTGTGGAGTCCCATCTGCCAAAGCCTTATCTCTAGCAGCAAGCATTTTACTAACTTCCCGAACATACGGTTCTCCGCTTGGATAATCATCGGGACGTCTTGTGGCTCTTAATCCTTTATAGTACTCTGACAAATCTCGTGCTTGTTGTACTCTTTCAGGTGTTGGCCCTTGTTGAACAACTGGCTTTCTTCTTAATCCAAACATAACAAAATGTATTTTACTCTCTCCCTACCCAAAAATCAAGAGGAACTATAAGGTGAAAAGGGTTCTCTATCGCTAATTTAGTATTTGTAATTTGTTTGTATCTTGTTTTTTGTATCTTGGTGCTTTTTTAGTTTAATTAGAACAATTAGATTAATTAGGTTAATTTCTCTATTTCTCTCTTGACATCACCCAACACCACTTCGTATACTCTTTACTATGCCAAGCAAGAAATCATCTGTTTCCGAATCTCAACCAGCCCCTCAAGTAGCTGCAGCTCCTAAAAAGACAATTTCCTTTACCTTACCACGGCCTGCAATGCCTAAATCCTGGACACCTGTCTTAATGGGACTGTTGTTAGTTGCATCTTTTTTACTTGGCATGCTTTTTACCAAAGTTCAATATATGCAAAGTGGTAGTGGCTATGTTGCGCCAAGTGCAGCAGGTCAACAAGCAGCTGGACAACCTACTCTTGCTCCTGGCAAGCCAGTTGATGTTGCAGCAGGAGTACTCCCTGTTATGGGAAATAAAGATGCAAAAGTAAAAGTAATAGAATTTGCGGATTTCCAATGTCCATTCTGCGAGCAGTGGTTTAAGACAGTAGAAGCTCCTATGATTGCCGACTATGTAAAAACAGGCAAAATTGCATTTTACTGGAGAGACTATCCATTCTTGGGTACAGAATCAACAGACAGTGCAAATGCAGCACGATGCGCTAATGAGCAAGGAAAATTCTGGGACTATCATGACTACCTTTACAACAATCAAGGTCAGGAAAATTCCGGTACCTTTAGTAAAGACAATCTCAAAAAGTTTGCAGCAACCTTGGGCTTGGACACTGCTAAATTTAATGACTGTGTCGACAATGGAAAATACTCAAAAGATGTTGCAACAGACTTATCTGATGGACAAAAAGCAGGCGTAAATGGGAC
>DASQJJ010000049.1:0-6534 GCA_035631115.1 Candidatus Eiseniibacteriota bacterium | reverse complement strand
AATATATCCATGAAGATACAGAAGATAGATTAAAAGATATAGAAAATTCATTTAAAGAATTTAAGTCATTTGTTCCAGAAATTCTTGAAGAGCTAAAAGATCCTGAGAAAATTATGCATACAAGTATTGGGAAAATTAATTTAGACAAATGGTATAAAAATCGTGTTATTTTAATTGGCGATGCCGAACACGCAATTTCTCCCCTAAGCGGTATGGGTACTTCGATTGCATTAGAAGACGCACAGGTCTTAGCAGAAGAACTTTTAAGTGTTACAGAAAAAGAGATTCCACTCGCACTGGAGCGTTTTACGAAAAGGCGCAAGCCTCGCATTAATCAGATGAGAAGACTTTCCAACGTGCTTATTTTCATATCGTCATTCAAATCACCTATACTTTGTGCTGTTCGAAATTTTGCCATAAGACATTTTGTTCCTGAATCATTCTTTGTTACTCAGGCAAGGCAGATGCATGACTATCTAATATAATAAGCATATGATATTTCTTTTATTCCTTTTTGCATTTATCTTCGGGCTCAGCGCAGAAGTTTGGACACATCACTTTGGATGGATAATAGGACTTCAGTATACGTTTGGACTACCTGGACCTATGCTTTTTCATGTACCACTTATTATTTGCCTTATGTGGATGATTGGTCTACCTGGATTTTTTGTCATTACCAACACTCTTTTCCCAAAGCTACAAAAGAAGAAAAATTTTTCTATCCTTTTTACTCTTTCCATTCTTGATGCATATATAGCATTTCTTCTCTATCTTCTTTCAGATCCTATTGCTGTACGAATTGGTCTCTGGACATACGAACCTCGTGGTCCGTACTTTGGAATACCTTTCATAGAATTTATGGGGGTATTTTTTGCAATCGCGAGTTTTGGCTTATGTGCACGGATATTGTTTAAAAAATTGAATGCAACACGACTTCATATGTGGTCTTTAGTTGCATCTTTTGCCTACACTGTAACTTTTATTTTCAGTATCTTCGTAGCACTCATATTAAAGATGTATGTTGTACTTTTTGTTGACATACTTGTACTTGGAGTATCTTTATATTTTTATATAAGATTTACTAGAAAATAAAATCCAATCAATAGCTACGCTAATTATCAAACTAATCAAAACCGTAATAATAAATATGGCTAGACTTCCTAGTCTGTGAAAACTATTAAGTATAAAATCTAAAACAATATAGTGAATAAAGAAAAGTGAATATGATTTTTTACTTATATATTCATATGTCCATTCAGGAATTACTGGAATAAATTTCTTACTAAGCAGAAATAACAAACTTGTCCCCGCTACTGCATATGACAAATAATACAAATTCGGTGGATATTTATTGTCAGTAAAATTAATTGAGTGATGAAAGTTAGAGAAAAGAAAAAGCAGGAATGAAGAAAGAATTGTACCTAGCAATGTAAGACCAGCAAACAATTTGCCTGTACTTTTTATTTTTGGTGCCAAAATTCCCAAAAGAAAGATAAGTGACCATCCTATCCACATTGTTCCTCGATACCAAGAATACGGAACAAACCATAGTGTTCCAACTGCTGTAACAATGACACAACAAATAATATATATCCATAGAATTCGTTTTTTATTAAGTAAAAAAAGCAAGGGCGTCAATACAGTAAGTTGTAAAAATAAAAGAGGAAGCCAGCTAGCATTTATTCCACCGTACAAGAAAATCGAGCCTACAATATAGGAAAAACTCTTTTGCAAACCAAAATGAGTAAAAAATGTCGGAAAGAAAAAGAATAAGAGAAAATGAACACAAAAATAGATATAAAAGGGTAATAGTATGCGTATTGCTCTTTTTTTATACCAAGAAAAAATTACAGGGAAAGAAGTAAATTTTGACTCATAATGACTATGAACAAATCCAGAGCAGAATACAAATGCGCCCACGACAAACTGAAGAAAATTCCAAATAAAAAGATTGATGCTGCTACCTAATGAGAAAGAAAGTGTATGAATTGCAATAACACCTATTATGGAAAGTGCCCGAATAAAATCTATATAAACAAATCTTTCTTTCACTCTCCAAAAAATTTCCTTCCTTTTAGCTTTTCTGGTAAAAACGATTTATTAGCAATGGGTCCTACATATTTTTCTGACCACTTATAATCATTAGCATATCCCAGCTGTTTCATTAATTTTGTTGGAGCATTACGAAGGTGGAGCGGTACGGTCTCCTCGGGAAATTCATACACCGCCTCTTTTGCTTTCCCTAATGCATTTGCAACAGCGCGAGATTTCTTGGCTGTTGCCAGATACAATGCAATGTGGGAAAGAATAAGACCGGATTCTGGCATCCCAATTTTGTGTACTGCCTCAAATCCTGCATTTGCCTGGATAAGTGCACCCCTATCGGCAAGGCCAATATCTTCGGATGCAAAAATAATCATACGTCTAGCAATAAAGGTTGGATCCTCTCCATTCTCTAACATTTTTACTAAATAGTAGAGCGTTGCATCAGGATCTGACCCTCTCATAGATTTAATAAAGGCACTAATAATATTGTAATGCTCTTCTCCTTTTTTATCGTAAAGACCCGGTGATTTTTTTTGAAAAATATCTTGAATAATTTCCGGAGTTATTTCCTTTTCTTTATAATTGAGAACTGCTATTTCTAATGCATTGAGTAGTACCCTGGCGTCTCCACCAGAAAATTTGATAAGGAGCTTTTCTGCATCTTTTTGCAATGTTTTCTTATATTTTCCAAGTCCCTTACTCTTATTCTCCAATGCTCTTTGTATTAATTCTTGTAAATCCTTTATGTCCAATGAATATAAAACAAATACTCTACTGCGGGACAATAAAGCACTATTTACTTCAAAGGATGGATTTTCTGTTGTTGCGCCAATAAGAATAATAAGTCCATTTTCAACATAGGGTAGCAGTACATCTTGCTGCGCTTTATTCCATCTGTGTACTTCGTCAATAAAAAGAATTGTTTTTCTATTATTTTCTCTATTTTTCCGGGCAATCTCTATTATTTTTTTTAAATCTTCTTTACCCGATGAAACTGCAGATAGTACATGGAAATCAGAATTAGTACTGTGTGCAATAACAGAAGCAAGGGTTGTTTTTCCAGTCCCAGGAGGACCCCAAAAAATCATTGGGGCAAGACTATCACTTTCTATCATTCTACGGATAATTTTTCCGGGACCAACTATATGTTGTTGGCCAACAAATTCAGAAAGCGTAGTGGGACGAAGTGCGTAAGCGAGGCTCATGGAGCTATTGTAGCACAGGACAAGATACCTACCAATTTTCTCGAATATGGCTCATGGCAAAAGAAAGAGATCCATGTACTTTCTTACGTGGATTAAAAATACCAAGGGGGTCAAATATTTCTTTTGTCTTCTCGAAAAGCTCAATCATTTTTTCTCCAAACATTCCTTTTAAGTAAGGGGTGCGAATAAGACCATCGTTGTGCTCACCGGTAATAGAGCCATGATATTTATTGATTATTTTGTATACCTCGTCAGATATTTCTGGAATTGCCTTACGCACTTTAGGATTTTTAATATCTACCAATGGAATAATATGAAAATTTCCATTTCCTACATGACCTGCAACAGTAAAGATAAATTCGGGATGCTTTTTTAGAATTTTGGTTATCTGCGGAACAACCTCTCCCATAAGATGTGGGTCAATAACAAAATCATCTATAAAGGGAGCGGTATGCTTGTTGCGAATTTTCTTTCTGAGCAGATTAAAACTTTCTCTCCTAATAAGCCAGTATTCCTTTTCGCCGTCATCTATAGCAACTTTGGTAGTTGGATGAAGAGGTTTTAATTTTTCGCGAAGTGTTGCAATTTTTTGCTTTAATTCGTCTGGATCGTTACCCGTAAAATCTACTTGTAAAATTAATTTAGGCAGATGCCCCGTAAGAAGTTGTAAAAATGCAGGAAGGAATGCAATGCCAGACAAAATGAGATTCAGAGGACCGAGCTTTTGAGCAAATTCGGGAAAATATCGTAAAGACAGCTTAAGCGTATTGTCATCGTAGGACTCAAAACTTTCTGGTTGTAAGGGCAAGATAGTATCTATGATTTGTCCCAAATGAGACATGTCATTAAGAAAAATAATTTCCATTTCTCTATGGTGAGTAACAGGAATCAATTCAAGATCTGCCTCAAGCATAAGACCTAATGTCCCTTGGGCACCAACCCAAAGTTGTGTTAAGTCAAAAATTTTCTTCTCTTTATCCCACACATTCCAAAGATAGTACCCTGCAGAATTTTTAGTAACCGTTGGCTTTGCTTTCATAATTTCATCATAATTTTTATCTATCAACTCAAACATTTCTCTATATATCTTTCCTTCCAATGTTTTGAGCTTCATTTTTTCCTTAAGCTCCTCCTCGTTAAGTGGTCGCAGCTCTGCAATTGACCCATCAGACAATACAACTTTTACTCTTTTTACATATTTTTCTGTTTTGCCAAATTTTAAGGATTTTTCCCCGCCTGAATTATTGTTAACAATTCCACCAATTGCGCATAACTCACGACTTGCGGGATATGATGCAAAAAGAAGACCCTGTTTAAGGGTTTCTTTCTCAAAGTCTCTATAAAAAACTCCAGGTTGGGCAGTTGCAACATTCCCGTGTATTGCTGGTATACGATTAAAATACTTTCCAAATGCAACAGAGATAGAATCATTAATAGATCCTCCTCCCATATCTGTACCTGCAGCACGCCCTGTTAGTGAAAGAGATGGGTATTCTTTTTTGTATTTTTCAACAAATTGTACGAGACTAACAACATCATCATCATTTTCTGGAAAAACAACAACTTGTGGCTTTACTTCAAAAAGCGATGCATCATGCGAGTAGATCATAAGCTCTTCATCGCTTGTGACAACATCTCCCTTAATAATTTGTTTTAATTCATCTAAAAGTTTTGGATCCATATTATGAATTCTTTCTTTCTATTACTTTCTTCACAGCATGTATTATCGCCTTATCGTCCATATTATATTTTGCCAAAATTTCGGCCGGCTTTCCTGATTCTGCAAAAGTATTTTGTAATCCAATAAATTCAATAGGTAATGGGTGATTTTTTGCAGACCATTCAGCAATTGCTCCACCAAGACCACCCATAACTTGATGATCCTCAACAGTAACAAATGCCTGAGTTTGCCTTGCAAGCTTACTGAGTAGCTGCTCATCGAGGGGCTTAACAGATGGTACATTAACAACCACTATCTGAATTCCCTCTTCCTCTAATTTTTTAGCAGCCAAAAGACAATAGTACACCATGTATCCTGTTCCAAAAATGGTCACGACAGGATCGTCATTGGTCCAAAAGACTTGAGCGTTACCCAATGCAAAGGGTGTATCTGCAGTTGTGAGAATTGGTGTTTTGTCCCTCGTGTATCGCAGATATACTGGCCCATATATTTTTCCAGAGGCAATGGTTGCCTTTTCTGCCTCAATACTATCACAAGGAACAAGCACTTGAATGTTGGGCCATGCACGAGTAATTGCAATATCCTCTGTTGCTTGATGGGTTGCACCATCTGGTCCTGTCATAATACCTGCGTGATGTCCAGCAATTTTGACATTAGCATTATTATAAACAATAGTTGTCCGTATTGTTTCCCAATTTTTCCCTGGAGAAAATGTTGCATACGAAGAAATAAAAGCTGTTTTGCCTGATACCCCCAGTCCAGCGGCAACCGCAGCCATATTTTGCTCTGCAACACCGCATTCGAAAAATCTTTCAGGAAATTTTTTTTCAAAAGCATCTGCGCGAGTCGATTCTGACAAATCGGCTGTAAGGACAACAACATTTTTGTCTTCATCTCCAAGCTTTACAAGACCAGTACCAAATCCATCCCTTGTTGCCTTTTTTTCTACATCTTCGGCAAATATTTTTGGGTTGAGGTGTAAATCTTTATTTAACATATGTCATTCCATCTCGCTTTCTATTTTTCCTTGTAATGTGCGAAGCTCTTTTAAGGCAACTCTTGCCTGCTCCCCTTTTGGCGGACTCCCTGCAACATCTCCTAAATCAGGTGGATTTCCATGCCAAAGATAATTATTTTCCATAAAGTCCACTCCTTTTCCAGGAATTGTATGTGCGAGAATAAGAGTTGGCTTCTCATAAATTGCTTTTGCCTCGTTGACTGCATCAATAAATGCACGAATATTATTTCCATCTACTTCAATAACATGCCAATTGAATGCTTCGTATTTTGCGCGCAAAGGCTCAAGAGGCATAATACGTTCGGTTACTCCGTCAATCTGAATATTATTCCTATCCATCACTTGAGTGAGGTTGTGCAATTTGTGCTTTCCAGCCATCATTGCCGCTTCCCATGTATTTCCTTCTTGGTGCTCGCCATCGGAAGTTAGGCAGTACACATGATATTTTTTGTTATCCAAATTTGCAGCGAGTGCCATACCAACTGCCTGAGAAAGTCCTTCGCCAAGTGGCCCAGACGTTGTCTCGAGTCCTGGTAATGCTTCTCTATGAGGATGGCCTTGAAGACGCGAATTGATTTTTCGAA
>DASQJJ010000048.1:0-4021 GCA_035631115.1 Candidatus Eiseniibacteriota bacterium | reverse complement strand
TCGCGAGCTGGGAGTAGACTTAGTCGAAGTCGCACCACTCGCAACACCACCCGTTGCCAAGCTGATTGATTACAATAAATTTTTGTATCAGACAGAGAAGAAAAAGCGTGAAGAAAAGCGAAAAGCGAAGACAACCGAGACAAAAGAAGTCCGTCTTGGTCCATTCATGGGAGCAGCAGATTTAGAAAATATGCGCTCTCGGGCAGAAGATTTCCTAAAAGAGGGAAATAAAGTCCGCTTTGTCTTAAAATTTAGAGGCCGACAAATAACGCATCCAGAATTTGGATACGAAATTATTAATAAAGTAGTGGCTGGTCTCCAAGACGTCTCGAAAGTAGAAAAAGAAGCAAGGTTAGAAGGAAAACAAATGATTGCCATTGTTTCTCCAGAAAAGAAAAGCAAAAAATTAGAAGAAGAACAAAAAAATGAAGAAGAAAATAAAGAACTCAGTAGCCAGACGGTTTAAGGTAACAAAGACAGGAAAAGTCTTATTTGCTCATCAAAATGCAGGCCATCATAAGGCAGCAAAAAATAAGAGAGTAAATAGACGACACAATGTCCCTGGTGTGTTGCCAGAAATGTTTGCAAAAAAAGTAAAGAGAATGTTAGGTTATTTATAAACTATGAGAGTTAAAAGAGGTACAGTATCACGAAGAAGACATAATAAAGTTTTAGAATTAGCTGGGGGCTATCGTGGCTCCAGGTCTTCTCTTGTCCGCACAGCCAAAACAGCAGTCTTACAGGCTGGTCAATATGCCTATGCAGGTCGAAAGAATAAAAAAAGAGATTTCCGCGCTCTCTGGATAACTAGAATTTCTGAGGCAACAAAGCAACAAGAATTTTCTTACAGTGTTTTTATGAATAGACTTAAAAAAGCAAATGTTACCCTAGATAGAAAAATGCTTTCCGACATTGTTGTTAACGACCCAGATACTTTTACTCACTTGGTTGAAATGGCAAAGAAAGTGAATTAAAACTTTCTTACGATTTCAACCAATCAATCCCCTTCAGGGGATTTTTTAATAGAAAATAAAGCGAGTGGGCGATAGGCTATTCCCAATTCTCAGGTGAATTGGAATTTGACTGCGCAAGACATGTACAATTTGTGTATGAACCGGTTGTCAAATTACATTTAGTGAGCTTGGAGCGAACGTCATCCTGAAATTGGGTAGACTAGCGCCAGCCAACTAATGACAAACGAATAAACAATTCGTATAATCAACTATATGGAAGAGCAATTAATGCAGATAAAAAATGACGCGTTAAGTCTTATTTTGGACGCATCAGATAAAAAGACTTTAGAGGAAATTAAGCTGCAATTTTTAGGAAGAAGTGGCAAGCTAACCTTAGCACTCAAAGATATTACCAAAGTCCCACTCGATAGACGTGCCGAAGTGGGAAAACTTGCCAACGAAGTAAAAGAATCTGTGGAAGAAGCGATAGATAGACAAGAAGGAATGCTCCAGCACAAAACGATGCAGACAAAAAGACAGACTCTGGACGTTACCAATCCTGGCATTACTCCACCTCATGGCCATTTACACCTTATTACTCAAGCTATTCAAGAAATCACCAGTATATTTGAGAAGATTGGATTTACCAGAGTGAGGTATCCAGAAATAGATTGGGATTACTACGCTTTTACTGCGCTCAATTTCCCTGCCAATCATCCAGCTAGAGACGATTGGGAGACATTTTTTACTAAGGAAGATACTGACAGTGAAAAGGGACAAATTGTTCTCACTCCTCATACATCTAATGGGCAAGTGAGAGAAATGGAAAGGGCAGTGGCAGACAGTAAAAAGACCGGACAACCAGTGAGTATTCGAATGCTTAATATTGCTAAATGCTACAGGAGGCAATCCGATGTGTCGCATACGCAAATGTTTCATCAATTCGAAGGGCTTGTTGTTGGAGAGAATATTTCTATTGTGCATTTAAAGGGAGTCCTTGATTACTTTGTAAAATCTTACTTTGGAGAGAATAGAACTTCTCGCATTCGACCATATCACTTCCAATTTACAGAGCCATCTTTTGAAATAGATGTTACTTGTGGCGTGTGCTTAGGGAAAGGATGCAAACTATGCAAGGCAGGTTGGTTAGAAATGGGAGGAGCAGGAATGGTACATCCAAATGTCTTAAAGTATGGCGGCATAGATACAAAAAAATATACTGGCTTTGCATTTGGGTGGGGAGTAGAAAGAGTACTTATGATGAAGGAGGGAATAGAAATAGATGACCTGCGGTTGCTCTATTCCAACAAGCTAGAGTTTTTGGAACAGTTCTAGAAGGGGTGGCGCGAGTGGGGGACCCACGAAACCTTTCTGCAGTGATTGAAATGAACGAAGCAGGTTTTGGGGGTGACGAGTCGACAGGACCCCGACGAAATATTATTTATGGATATAAAAATACTTGATTCACATCTGAGAGAGCATTTACAAACAGATGCCAAGCCTAAAGACATTGCAAAAGCGTTGTCTTTAAGCAGTGCCTCAATTGAGCGGGTAGAAGAGTTGGGAAAAGATTTTGTGTATTCTGTAGAAATTACCACCAACAGACCAGACATGGTGAGTGTGTATGGACTTGCTAGAGAAGCAGCAGCTGTTTTACCTTTCTTTGGATTTGACGCAAAATTAATTCCTTTAAAACTTCCCGTAGTTGTTAGTGAAACAAAAGATAAACAAACTGTAAAAATAGTCAACGACGATACACTGGTCCGTAGAGTTATGGGAGTCATTTTGGAAATTACAAAAGGGGAGTCGCCGCAATTTATAAAAGACCGGCTGGAAGCAGCAGGAATACGGTCTTTGAATAATTTAATTGATGTTACTAATTACGTCATGCTAGAAATTGGTCACCCAACACATGTATTTGATTACGATAGACTAACCAACAAGCAACTTATTATTAGACCTTCTAAAAAAGGCGAGAAGGTAGTTACGCTAGATAAAAAAGAACACATACTACAGGGAGGAGATATAGTAGCAGATGATGGGTCTGGGACCATTGTAGACCTTCTTGGCGTTATGGGAACAGCCAATAGCGTCGTTGCAGATACTACCAAACGAATACTTTTTTTCCTAGACAATAATGACCCATGGAAAATTAGAAAAACCTCTATGGGTCTTGCTATTCGCACCGAAGCAGCAGCGCTAAATGAGAAGGGCATAGACCCTGAATTGGCAGAGATAGCACTCCTTCGAGGAGTATCACTCTACAAAGATATGGGAGCAAAAGTTGTTAGTGATGTCATAGACATCTATCCCGGCAAAATAAAACCACCGACTGTTACTGTAACACTAGAGCAAATTAATAAAACCATTGGAGTAGAGGTAAGTAGCCTTCAAGCAGTCAAAATCCTGACAGATTTAGGATTTGGAGTAACAGAAAAATCTGGCATTCTCACAGTTAAGGTGCCAAGTTGGCGGGAAGGAGACGTTGCAATACCCGAAGATATTGTAGAAGAAGTTGCCAGGCTTTATGGGTATCACAATATTCCAACAGCACTTCCACCATTTACTATGCAGCGATATTACCACCAAAAAGATAATCAATTTTTCTGGGAGCAAAAAATAAAAGATGCACTGAAGTATTGGGGGCTAACCGAGGTGTATACATACTCTTTTGTTAGCGAAACGCTTTTTGAAGGACCACTGGACGAGGCAGTAACACTTGCAAATCCTTTAGATAGCGACCATATTCATATGCGCCGTACTCTTACTCCAAGCGTACTCGAGGTCTTAGCAGAAAATAAATCCAGAGAGAATGTGGGTATCTTTGAATTATCGAATGTATACGAGAAAAATAAAAAAGAGAAGCTACCAACAGAGACGCGGATGCTTGCCTTTGCTTTAAAAGGAAAGTTGGGAAATTTTAGCCATGCGAAAGGCATAGTAGAAGGACTTCTTACGGAGCTAGGTATTACCCATGCAATCTATACAGATTCCGAGATGGGTGGTATAGGAGCGACAGTATTGGTACAAAAAGAAAATATAGGAACAATAGAAGTAATGGATAGTCA